>JAPUGI010000134.1 GCA_027292925.1 Gammaproteobacteria bacterium | reverse complement strand
AAACCCCCTTCCTTCACCGGTGAGAATTATGCCAACCACGGATTCATCCTCTTCTGCCTTCGCCAGTGCATGCTTCAATTCTCCCATCATGTTATTGGTCAATGCATTGAGAGCCTCCGGTCGGTTCAACGTAATGACAGCCGATGGTCCATCCACTTCATATTTTATTTCGTCATACATTTCGTTACCTCTGGCAATCATGTGACTTGTGATCATGCACATAACAAAGTTATAGACACACAATACCATGGTTGATGGTCACCGAACGATAATCCCAGTTTCTGGAAACAGTCTAGGGTTGATGGAACCTAGGTGCGAATAACCTAGGCGGCCAGAATACCTTTCGGGTCAACATAGTCCATGTGGTGAGCCTTACCGACAAATTCGTTAGTAACCAGTCCGCTGTAGATATTTAGCCCTTGCAGCAGATGCACATTGGATTTCAAGGCATCCCTTACACCCTTGTCTGCCAACTCAAGCACATAAGGCAGGGTCGCATTGTTCAATGCCGCCGCTGAAGTTCTGGCCACCGCGCCTGGCATATTGGTAACACAATAATGCACAACTCCATCCTGAATGTACGTCGGATCATCGTGGGTAGTCGCATGAGAAGTTTCAAAACACCCACCCTGGTCAATGGCGACATCAACCACAACTGTGCCGGTTCTCATTTCACGAACCATATCCGCGGTAACGAGTTTCGGCGCGGAAGCACCCGGAATCAACACCGAGCCAATAATGAGGTCTGCGCTCATGACACTAGTGACGACTGCGTCCTGTGTTGAATACAGGGTTTGTACCCGATTGCCATATTGGCGATCAATTGTTCTGAGCACATCTACACTGCGATCAATAATGGTAACCCTCGCGCCCATCCCCACTGCCATCTGCGCAGCATTTTGCCCGACGACTCCACCACCGAGGATAACGACATGACCTTGCATAACACCAGGGACTCCACCCAGGAGAATACCGCTGCCGCCCTGGGATTTTTCCATGCACATGGCACCTGCCTGGATAGACATCCGACCCGCTACTTCTGACATGGGTGCGAGCAATGGTAAACGGCCCATTGCATCTGTAACCGTTTCGTAAGCGATGCACGTCGATCCGCTCGCAACCAGATCTTTAGTCTGGTCTAAATCCGGAGCCAGATGCAGGTAGGTAAACAGCGTTTGATTTTCACGCAGCATTGCCCGCTCAATGGCCTGGGGTTCTTTCACCTTGACGATCATTTCTACCGTATCAAAAATTGTTTTTGCATCCGGTGCGATTTGCGCGCCAGCATCGTCGTAATCTTCATCAAGATAGCCGATACCCGCGCCAGCATTGGTTTCCATGAGGACTTCGTGTCCATGGTGAACCAGTTCCCGGACTGCCGCCGGAATAAGTCCGACTCGATATTCGTGGTTTTTTATTTCTTTTGGAACTCCAACGAGCATGGCAATCCCCCGAAACAGTAGACAATATCACCAGTATATTGGTCAACACATAGTGTTTCTCACTTATTATTATGCGATACTAAGTGTTATTTACCGTATATTTTGCATATATAGGATTATTTATGTTGGAAGTTCAGCAATTGCAGCACAAATCACTGGATAGGATCGATCGCAAAATCCTGAAAGCGTTGCAGCGGGATGGTCGGTTATCCAACACCGCCCTGGCAAAGGAGATAGGACTCAGTGCAACCCCCTGTTCGGAACGAGTCAAATCCCTTGAAAAGCGAGAGTTCATTGAATATTACACCGCGAAACTGAATCCACACCTGCTACAACTGGAACTCCTCGTGTTTGTAGAAATTTCCCTGATTCGCACATCGGCGGATGTTTTCGCAGATTTTCGTAACGCGGTGATCGACCTTCCCCAGATTCTTGAGTGCCATCTGGTATCCGGCAACTTTGATTACTTGATTAAAGCACGGGTTGCTGACATGGCCGCATATCGGCAATTCCTGGGTGAGACGTTGCTGATGCTACCAGGAGTGAGCGAATCCAGGACCTATGTTGTGATGGAGGAATTAAAGGAAAGCCAGGCACTACCGATTTAACCGCTATTTCGTGAACTCAGTAAAAAAATCGGTTAAGTATTGACCTGGACGCATAGATATGGATATATTTACAGTACTATATATATAACCAGTATTCTGATGTCCCGACATTCAAAAACACCTCTACCAAAAGAGCTCCTGCAGCATACAGGCCTATGGCGGGCATCCAGTATCGATTGTAACTTCAGGAAAGGGGCACCTACTGGGTTCAAAATACTGGATGAACATTTGCCGGGGTCAGGTTGGCCCGCGGATGGTGTCACCGAGTTGTTGCATGATCAATACGGCATTGGTGAATTAAGATTGCTGATACCGGCCCTTGCCCATTTGAGCCGGGAACAAACCCGCTGGTTGTTGTGGGTTTCCCCGCCTTATATCCCCTACCCGCCCGCATTGCTCAAAGCAGGCATTGACCTGACTTCGGTTTTAATCGTCAAACCAAAAACAGCAAGCGATACCTTGTGGGTTCTCGAGAAAGCACTGTCATCAAAAAGTTGCAGCGTGGTGTTGGCATGGCCAGGCTACATCAGCTCAAAACAGGTCAGGCGGCTGCAAGTAGCCAGCAAGGAAGGAAATAGCTGGAGTATTTTGTTTCGCCCCGCAAGCGCGGCAGACCATGCTTCACCAGCAGAATTACGTGTGCAGCTTTTTGCCACTAAAACATCACCTCTGCGAAGGAACACTTCTATTAACCTCAAGATACTCAAACGTCGAGGTGGCTGGGCCACTGGGATGATCAATTTGCATTTCAGCGACAAGCTGAATCAGATGACTCCTGATTTCCAAGCGACCACAGCTGCTTTTTATAAAGAGCGCCCGCAAGCGCTTTACAAAATACAGCTGGACAACAGGGCCAATGGCTTCAAACTTCATTAAAGTTGTTGGCAAGGAAAGCACTGGATTATGGTTGTGCCTGCATTTCAAGCAGTTACCTGTGGAAATATTTTCTCGTGCCGCGGGCGCTTTACAAAGAACAGCCGCAGGCGCTTTACAAAGAGCAGCCGCGGGCGCTTGCACACCTGTAGTGGTCACCACCCGGCAAAGAATTCTCTATAGGAACCAGGCGGCAAGAGATATCGGCATCCGCATTGGCAGTAGTATGGATACCGCCTACACATTAAGCAGCGAGATAGTCAGTTTCGAGCGAGATGAAGAAAAAGAATTCTCTGCTCTTTCACATCTCGCCCAATGGGCATATCAGTTCACTCCCGGAGTTTCCATAAAAGCACCGCACAGCTTGTTGCTTGATATCAAAGGCTGCCTGAAATTATTCAACGGCCTGGCGAGCCTGAAGTCACAAATCGGCGGGAAACTTTCCGAGCTGGGATATACAGCCAACACTGGTGTCTATACCACCCCCCTTGCTGCACTCTGTTTTGCAGAAGCTTGTTTTGCAAAAGCTAACGGCACTAAAGGGCTGCAATCGCTACCCATTACTTGTTTGCGAGCAGATGAAAAGATTATTGAATCCCTGAGGCAAATGGGCATCCAGAATATTGGCGAATTGCTGGGGCTACCCATGGATGGTTTGAATCGTCGCTTTGGTATTTTTTTTACTGATTACCTGCAAAGACTTGTCGGTGAAAAACCGGACCCACAAAAATTTATCAGTGAAACTCCCCGTTTCTTTAGCGATATTACATTTCTTTCTGATATCACTAACATCCAGTCGCTGGTTTTTCCGGTGAAACGATTGTTGTCGGAATTATGTGATTTCCTGCAGGCACGCCAACTGCACATCAACCAAATGACATTCAAACTTTCCCATCGAAGCCATGATTCGAAAAACTTCAGCATCTATCTGGCTAATCCGGAAAATGATGCGGCAATGTTTCTCATGCTGACGCAACTGCAATTAGACAAGATCAATGACATGCCTGAAGTCGATAATATCTGTCTTATCGCTAACACATTTTATCCGGCAGATTCTGTTTCCGGCGATTTGTTCCACAGCACGCACGTTCAAGGGCGGACCCAAAGCAAAGCTGACCTGGATCGCACAAACCGTTTGCTTAATATGTTCCACGCACGGCTGGGGCCGCAAACCTGTTTCGGTTTGTCATTGGCAAATGATCATCGTCCTGAAAAGGCCTGGAAAACTGTTCGCCTGAACCAGAAAGACTACTGGTTTCCTGAGAATGAAAAAGAAGAGAACCCAAGGCCATTGTATTTGCTAAACGTGCCACAGGAACTCAAGGCAATTAATCATTTACCAGATCTTGGCGGGCAACTGGAATTAACCAGGGGACCGGAAAGAATCGACTTTGGCTGGTGGGATGGCAACGATTCTGCGCGGGACTATTATATCGGCCGACACCAATGCGGCGCGCTCTATTGGGTGTTTTCAGAAAAGAGAAGCGGGAAGTGGTACTTGCACGGCATTTTTTCCTGATAATTGTGGACCCCGTCATTACCCGCGAAGGCGGGAATCATGAGATCTATCAAGGAAGTACTTCTTGGGAATGTTATGTGGTAGTTTCCGAGTCGTCGGACCCTGTTTTCGCAGCAGTGACGAGAGGAGAACCAACGTGTCAACATTTTACGATCTCGAAATGGAAGCAATTACCGGAGAAACAGTATCTTTTTCCGAATACCGTGACCAGGTGTTGCTTATCGTTAACCTGGCGAGTCAATGAGGTTTTACACCACAGTACGCAGGTCTGCGCGCATTGCATGAAGAGAACGAAGGATTTCAGGTATTGGGGTTTCCCTGTAACCAGTTTGGTAAACAGGAACCAGGAAGCAACGAGGAAATTCTGGAATTTGCCAGGTCAAAATACGATGCCAATTTTCCGATGTTCGCCAAAATTGAAGTCAATGGGGATGGTGAATGTGATCTCTATAAATGGCTAAAATCTGAAAAAGCCAAACCTGATGGTGTCGCGGATATTGCCTGGAACTTCACTAAATTCCTTGTCGGACAAGACAGTGAAGTCCTGGCAAGATTTGAACCCCAGACGACGCCGGAGGAAATAGGCGAGCAATTAGGAAGCCATTTAGGTTCGGAATAAAGTTCGTTTCCGTCAGATTTTCCGTGGAGAAAATATCGGTCCGTTTATTCTGGTGCCGGAGCTTGCAGCCTATGCAGCCTTTGTTGGACGAAAAGATTAAAATCACCAGATGAACGATCAATCGGACGACAAACCAGGTTACCTGGCGAAGAAACAGCGTTACGACAATATGATCACGCTCTTCGGACGCAAGCCGGTTTTAGAGGTACTTCGATCGTCGAATACCGACATACACAGGCTACATCTGGCGACAACCAACAAAACAGCGCCTGTTATGGAGGAAATTGAGAAACTGGCGGTCTCAAGGCATATCGAAATCCACCATCACAATCGGCAGGAGCTTTCGCGAATATCAAAGAATGCCCGGCAGGATCAGGGTGTTGCCGTGGATATTGTGGCCCCAAATTACCAGTCGCTCGATGATCTGGTAGCGCAGGATATAAACCCAGGGTTCGAACTCCTGTTACTGGATCGTATAACCAATCCACAGAATCTAGGCATGATCATACGCTCTGTTGCTGCCTCCCCGATGGCTGGCATGGTCCTCCCTAAAAATGGCTGCGCCAGACTCGACCCACTGGTATACAAGGCTAGTGCCGGGACCTTGTTCAAGGCGACCATCTATCATTGCGCAGGCATCGACTCGGCAATCCGGGAACTGAAACTAAAAGGACTCACGGTCTGCGGGCTAGACGCAGGAGCCGACACATCCCTGGCTGACCTGCAAGATAACCTGCCACGTGTTCTGGTTATCGGCAACGAAACAGACGGATTGTCACCTGAAGTACGCATGGCCTGCGACCAACTGGTTAATATTCCATTGGCTAACCAGGTGGAATCTCTAAACGTCGCAGCTGTGGCAGCGCTTGTTGCATTCCGTACAGTCGTGTAGCCATGAGGCGTTCGGGGCTGGCATACCGGACCGTTTTCAATTATTGTTGCGCGGAATTTTTTCCTAAACTCCGGTAGCACCTGATATTAAGTTATTCATGAGACTTTTTCTCGCAGCTTGCGCTCTGCTTACGTTCTTCTTTCTTTCCGGTTGTGGTAGTGAGGATGGGTTTACCCCTGAGTCGCCACCCGCAGGATTATTACGAGTGTTCAATGCGATCCCTGATTCACCTGGGCTTATTGTCAATTTTGAAAACCAGTCCGTAGGATTCATCGAATTCGGCACATCATCGGCCTTTATCCAGGTCCTGCCCGAAGTGACCCGGACGCTACGCGTATCATTTATTGAAAATCGTGCCGAGATCACGCTTATTGGCAGAGACGTCGAGATAGCGGTAAATGACCTTTTAACCGCTGTGATTGCTGGAACAATGAATGATCCCCAATTGATATTGATCAGTGATATTCCGCCCGAATTTGCCGCCGACGGAACCATATCAGAGTTACGGATTGTCCATGCGGCAACCGCAGCGACTGAAACTGTCAATTTCCATCTAACTGCAGACGATGTTCCGGCAGGTAATCCCCTTGTTTCCGTATCCAGAAACTCGGCTACGGAGCTGTTCACTATCGAAGCATCTGATAACGCCAGGCTAAGGGTATTTAATTCCGACTCAGCGTTACTGTGGGATTCTGGGTCCTTTAATTTTGTCGCTTCGGCTCGTCCCCTGTTCCTTCTACAGGACTATTTCGGACCCGGTGATAGCGTCGTCCGCGCTGTTTCGGTTGGAGCCTCAGCTGCAAGCAGCTTCCCGAGCGAAATAATCACTAGCTCTGCACGTTTTGCCAATATGGTCTCTGATCGTACGGCCGTTGATTTGTACCTGGACGGCGCCTTGATGGCAGAGGGATTACTTTTTGGAGACGTGGGCGACTATCAAGACCTGGATGCCGGTGACTATACCGTTACTGTAACCACAGCTAACTCTATTGATGATGTCATCGCAGAGACGTCGCTTACAGCAGTTAGCGGTGAGTTCCATACGGTTATTGCAACTGGCATTGGCGAATTCAATGGCACACTAAGTTCACAGGATGATTTGAGACGAGTAGCGTCCAGGGCACATGTCGCGTTCAGTAACGTTTCACCAACGGCCGGGGTTTCAGATCTTTACATTCTGCAGCCTGGGCAATCTATCACTGACTTCTTACCAAGTCTCTCAGGGATAAGTTCTCCTGGAAATCAAGATATCAGGATAATTCCAGGAATCTATGAACTGACACTAACGCAAAGTGGTACCAGAACAGTGACGGTCGGTCCTCAGCAAATTAACGTCAGTGCCGATGGCCTATACCGTGTCTATTTCACTGAT
>JAPUGI010000133.1 GCA_027292925.1 Gammaproteobacteria bacterium | reverse complement strand
GCATGCTGGAAGAAGCCCGCAGATCTTTTCAGGTTGAACAGCTCGGAAGACAGTTGCAGGAGAATTTCCGGTCCTGGCGTACGGCCCTTGAGGCTCTGTTTCAACGTTGGGCCGAAAACCCAATAGCTGAGCCGGCGGATGATCTGCAGGAGAGACTGACCAAAATCGAGACACGCACCGCTCAGACGTTTGCTACGGCCAGTGAAGGGCAGGTCAGCGACGAGGCTTACGAGACTTTCTACCGGCTCCTCGCAAGTTACCGGAGCCTGACGGAAGTCGTGGTCGTGCATGCGCGCCTCGCAGAAAGGGTTGACTTTGGGCCATGGCGGGAAGCACGATTCTGAATCTAAAAATGGAGAAAATCCAGTGGGCATCTCCAGGCAATCAAATTGAACACAGGAAGGAGGACCGATGCCATACCTCCCCCACGAATTTGCCATTGGCGGTGTGTACTTCCCGCCCTTGCTGATTGCGAGTATCTTAGGTACGTTGGCGGCGGTGGTGACGTCAGCGCTCCTCAACCGCTACCGTTTATCGCGGTTCTTCTACTATCCGCCGCTCATCTTTGTTGCGCTGGCCATCATCTACACGGGGTTGATCGGAACCTTGCTCATTCCGGTCTGAATGGGAAAAATTTTGGCGTGCGTGCGTATCGAAACATGCACTGTGAGTAGATAAGGAGCAACACCTATGACTGGAACACGGAAATTACTGCTTACGAGCATGGTGCTCTTGCTTGCTCTTGGTGTGCTCGTGACCAAGTATTGGTCCTATGTCATCAATCCTTGGACCCGGGATGGACAGGTGCGCGCCCAGGTCATTCAGATCACGCCAAGAGTCACAGGCCCCATAGTTAAGCTCACGGTCTCCGATAATCAGTTTGTCACAGCAGGCGAGCTCCTCTTTCAGATCGATCCGCGCACCTTTGCCACTTCCTTGATGCTGGCACGCGCCGAACTCGACAAGTCTCGCGATGATATCGAAGCCCTGGGGAAGCAGGTTGAGGCCTCGTTGGCCATCAAGGAGCTGCGAATTACTGCAGTCGAGCAATCATCGATTGTGATCGAAGAAAATAAAGCCCGGGTCAGGGAAACCAAAGCGCAATTCAAACGCGCCAAGGAATTGGTCCCGAAAGGAGCCATGTCCCAAAGGGCGTTGGAGGCTGCGCAGGCCAACTACGAGGTGGCCCAAGCTAAATCCGATGAGGCCAAGGCCAACGTGCTAGAGGCGCTGGCTGCGGCCAAGCAGGCGGAAGCGGATCTGGCAAAAGACCAGGCTAATCTTGGTGCGCATGGAGAACTGAATCCACGCCTGCGCTCCTCACAGGCCAAGGTGAGAGAAGCGGAGCTGAACCTTGAGTTTACCCAAGTCCGCGCACCGGTTGATGGCTATGTGACCAACCTGAACCTCCGGGTGGGAAGTCAAGCCATCGCTGACCAGGCAGCCCTGGCGCTGATTGATATCAACAGCTTCTGGGTTCACGGGTTTTTTCGGGAAAATTATATTGAGCCCATTCGGGCGGGTGACCGGGCTGTTGTCACGCTCATGACCTATCCGGATACCCCTTTAGAAGGCCGCGTGGAGAGTCTTGGCTGGGGTATTGCCCAAGATGACGGCAGCGTGGGTGACAAACTCCTACCGAGTATCAGTCCAACTTTTGAGTGGATTCGGTTGGCCCAGCGGGTGCCCGTCCGTGTTCGTCTCCTTACTGTGCCGGACACGATCAAGCTGCGCGTGGGGACAACCGCATCGGTCATGGTTATGACAGGGGCAAGCGGAAACGACGGCACCGACCCTGTCGTGGCCGCCCCTCGTGCGCTTCAATAGAGAGTGGACTGGTCTGTAGGTGAATAAAGGAAGTTAGATTGGGCGAACCAAATTCGGGGGAGGTGTCGATGCTTGTCCGTTTCCTCGGTCATGTTTTTGAGATGAGCTGGCATCTTCGTGCCATCTATTTGGCACTCCTCGCTTTGATCCTGGTAGGCGCTGCGGTTATCGCAGGTGTTGAAAACATTCCAATCGAGGAAGCCGTCTACTTCTCCTTTATCACTGGGCTCACTATCGGGTATGGGGATATCGTTCCGAATACGACGGTCGGTCGTGTCGTGAGTGTGGCATTGGGTTTCGTGGGGATACTCTTTACTGGATTGGTGGTGGCTGTAATTGTGCGTGCGGTTCGGGAAGCCTGGGAGGAATCCCAGAAGCCTGATTGAATTCTTGATGTTCTTCGACAGATACATCTAAATTGATCACTGAGAGAGTTGTAGCCGTGGCCAAGAGTTCGGGCCGATTTCAAAATGTGGCCGAATGTCCTTTTGCACGGATAGTGAAAGGGAAACCCCACATTCTGAAGAGTTATGCCATCTCACATGGAGTGACGATTATGGTAACAAATTCCTTGAACAACAACCGGCAGCATCAGAAAAGATCAATCCAGTTCCTGATTGACTGGGTGAGAGGCTACGGGGTGACCTCCATCTTCAACCAATCAATGATCTGTCTGCTCACGCTGGCGTGTTTGGTCAGCGGTTGCATGATTGGGCCCGATTTTGTGAAACCCGATGCGCCGTTAGAGGACGTGTGGACTCAACAAGAAGATCCAAGAATCAAAACCGAAGCTGCGGATTATCGCGAATGGTGGACAGTGTTCAATGATCCGGTCTTGAATAACCTCATCGAAAAGGCCTATCAGCAAAACCTCGATCTGGAAGTTGCGGGGCTCCGCATCCTTGAGGCCCGGGCGCAGTTGGGAATTGTCGTTGGGTCTCAGTACCCACAAACACAAGAAGCCAGCGCCAGTGCCACCATGAATCAATTTAGCAGTAACTCACCACTCTTTGGTCCGCTGGATAATTTCAACTATAATTACAGTCTCGGATTTGACGCCGCTTGGGAACTGGATTTCTGGGGCCGATTTCGGCGGGGAGTGGAGTCCGCGAATGCGAGTCTCTATTCCGCTCTTGCCAACTACGACGACCTCCTCGTTTCGTTGATCGCTGAAGTCGCACGTACGTACACGCAGATTCGGACCTTTGAACAAAGATTAGCTTTTGCCAGACAAAACGTTATCCTCCAAAAAGAGTCTCAAAGGATTGCTACGGCCCGCTATGAAGGGGGAGAGACGAGTGAACTTGACGTTACCCAAGCCACAGCTCTCCTCAAACAAACCGAGGCCACAGTTCCGCGTTTCGAAGCAGGCTTGCGCCAAGCCAAGAATGCACTGGCCATCCTTCTTGGCATTCCGCCGATTGAAGTCCAGGCTATCCTGGGCCCGACTAAGCCCATTCCGACCGCACCTCTTGGAGTCACCGTGGGTATACCAGCGGACCTCTTGCAAAGACGTCCGGATATTCGCCGAGCTGAGTTTCAAGCCTTGGCTCAGAGTGCCAGAATCGGAATTGCTAAATCGGATCTATTCCCGCGCCTTTCTTTAATGGGGTCTTTCTCCTTTGTTACGAGCGAAAAAGGGAATATGTTTTCTAACAATGCCGATTTCGTTGATCTTTTTTCTAGCAACAGTATCCTCTATTCACTGGGCCCCCAATTACAGTGGCCTATTCTCAATTACGGACGAATCAAGAATGATGTGAGCGCGCAAGATGCCAGGTTTCAACAGTTTGCCGTCGAGTACCGTAACACCGTCCTGCGCGCTCTTCAGGAAGTTGAGGATGGTATGGTGGGTTTCTTGAAGGCGAAAGAGGAGCGCGCGTTTCTTTCTAAAAGCGCAAAACAATACGGGCGTTCGGTTGAGATTTCCCTGATGCGCTACACCGAAGGTCTGGACTCATATCAGCGCGTGATTGATTCGCAGAGATTCCTGACCCATCAGCAAGACCAGCTCGCCGTAGCTACCGGGACTGTGGTCACCTACTTGATCGCGACTTACAAAGCGCTCGGCGGCGGCTGGGAACTGCGTCAAGGTAGGGAGTTGGTGCCTCCTGAAACACAAGAACAGATGCGCCAGCGCACCGACTGGGGAGATCCCTTGCCACCAAAGGATTTTCCCGATGAGTCACAGCAGCCATTGACAGGCCAAGAGATCAAAATTTTCAACAAGCCAGACTTTTAAGGGTTCTTGATAGATTTGTGCCATAAAAACACAACCGCCGTGAAACTGTTCCCTGAACCCGAGGATGCATAACACATCGTTGCCCCGGAGCCGGCTCGCGTTCTGGTTTATCGGCGTCTATTGTCACGGCGGCATTTTGCTAGCATAGTACGAAGTCCGTATAGTCAAAACGGTATGGTCAACAATGCCCATTTTGGTCTTAAAAAGGAGGAAGACTCATCATGACACAGTGGTTATCTGCTTTAAAACTCAGCATCCTACTCTCCATTGGTTGTCTAATGCTCTTAGGAGCATGCGCACCCATCTCTGAGGAAGCGAAGAAGACACTTAAACAGCCAGTAAACTGCGCGACCGCCGAAGGAGATCTCCGGCTTTTAGAACACGAAAGAGCTAACGTGGCCGAGCGGGTTGTTAAGGGCATCACAGCCATTGCACCAGCGGGCATTGTTATTGGGGTGATCACAGGCACCGAGGGCGACAAACTCAAGGTTGCGACCGGACATTACAATGACCTAATTGATAAGAAAGAAGCTGAAATCAGAGCGGTCTGTGGTCTCTAGGGATTCTTACCTCTGCGATAGACCCCGCAGCTGTAAAGGCGCGGGGTTCTGTCGCAAATACTCGACCGAGACGAAAAAGTTTTGATGTATTGTCTGTACTACGCAGCGAGCGCATAGAACGGTTTTGTCAAATTAACGAAAAGTGGACACTGGACAGACAATTCACCTGGACATAATCCATTGTTTTGTCAGGGATCTGGGTAATGGCTCCACGCATCGCCGGAGCCAAAATTGGCTTAAGTTGACAATACCCGTGTGGGATATACAAGGGAATACATTCCAGAATTGGATATTCATAAAACGCCCAACACGTTTCCATCACCTTACCTGCTTTATCCGCCCTTACCCACATCGCCAGGATCTTCCCCATCTAAGCAGGCTGCCCCAATCCACGCAGACGGCTTGATTTCCTCCCGTGAGCCGATGTATTTCGGTTCGGCCCCTGAGCCGACATCCTCCAACATACCTAAAACGCGATGTCGTGAAGTCCCGCTTAGCCTCAGATCTTATCC
>JAPUGI010000132.1 GCA_027292925.1 Gammaproteobacteria bacterium | reverse complement strand
GTTTCGCTCTGGATCATGACAACACGGCTGCAGCAGTTGAGGGGCTAAAGAGAGCTGCAGACCAAAACACGAGAATGAGCGAACTGGATGAATTGGAAATTAGCATCACTCCCCCGGCCGCACTAACCGAAGAATCAGTGGACCAATGCAAAAGTCTGGGTGTTTCTAGACTGATCCTTCTGCAAAGGGGTCAAACAGAAGAGGAATTGCTAACGTTTGTGGAACAAACCGCAAACACATTCATTAACCAGGCATGACGATGACGACAGTAGGACTAATTAACCCAGGCACCATGGGTGCGTCGGTTGGCGCGGCTGCCGGACAAGGAGGCGCAACCGTTATCTGGGCCTCAACTGGGCGAAGCCTCGCGACAAGAGAACGTGCACATGAATCCGGCCTGGAAGATTGCCACACCTTGAAAAATCTCGTCGCCACCAGTGAGGTTATTCTCAGTGTGTGTCCACCTCACAGTGCCTCAGATGTAGCAGGCCAGGTAGCAGAGCTTGGATTCTCTGGAATATATCTTGACGCTAATGCCATCGCACCCGATGTTACTCGTCAGATTGGATTGACGATTACAAAACGGGGTGCGAGGTTCGTCGATGGTGGCATCATCGGCGGCCCGGCTCGGAATGTTGAATACGGCACGCAACTTTACCTTTCGGGTGAGGACGCTTCGGTCATCGCTGATATTTTTGAGGGTTCAAATTTGCATGCTTCCGTTATCTCTGACCAGATCGGTGCTGCTTCAGCATTAAAAATGACCTTTGCTGCATACACTAAAGGCACTACAGCGCTGCTGTCCGCTATTCTCGCCGTGGCTGAAAAAGAGGGGGTACGCGCCAACCTTGAAAAACAATGGGGTGATGAATTCACCCGACAAACTCACCAGCGAGTAATCGCCAACACCGCAAAGGCCTGGCGATTCGAAGGTGAAATGCGTGAGATTGCAGCGACCTTCTCTGGCGCCGGTCTGCCTGGGAATTTTCATGAAGCCGCGGCACAAGTATTTGCCGACTTGGCAAAATTCAAGAACCAGGATGAAACGCCCGGTATAGAAGAGGTAGTGGCAGCCCTTTTAAAGTCCACCTGATTTCCCAAGCAGTTTGATCTCACGCGCCAATGTCCTTCGGCTCCAGTAAAAAGCCACGCAACCCATGGTCACATTGGCAACGCCAGTCGCAATGAAAATACCGATATAACCCCAATAATGGTCGAACAACATCGCCAGGGGAATATAAACCACAATCATTCTAAGCAGGGCCAATACAGTTGTAGGTAGTGGCCGTCCGAGGGCGACAAACAATGAGCCGGACACCATGCCGATTCCAAGCAAGCCGAAGGTCACTGGTACCAGCACCAGATACCAACCGGCTGATTCAACAAGTTTCGCTTCGTCATTTACAAGCGCAACCAGGTTATCCCCAAATGGGGCCAGCAAAATGAAACAGGCAAAACCCCAGACAAGGCAAAATTTGTACGCGGACTTCAGTACTTTATAGACCCGGTCAATCTTCCTGGCCCCCCAGTTCTGTCCGACAAAAGGAACAACGCTTGATGACAAGGACATGAGAATCATCAACACCAACATTTCGAACCGCGAAGTAATACCAAACCCCGCCACCACCTCCGGTCCATGGGAAGACAACAAGCGAATGATGACTGCCATGGATACAGGTCCAATCAGGCTGTTCAGCATCGATGGCAAACCGATATAAAGAATAGCCCTTGTTGAAACCAGAAAATCGTTTAACAGCCCGGACATAGGCAAAATAAGTTTTTCCCTGAAAATGAGAATGCCGAACATACCGAGCGTACGAACCAGACCCGATAATATTGATGCCCAGGCAGATCCAATAAATCCCAGTTCCGGCAGCCCCAGAAGACCGAAGATAAGTAACGGCGCTACCACAATTTGTACCGCCGAAGCCGTGGTCATCACATAGCCCGGTACTTTGGCGTTACCGACTGCGCGCAGTGCGGTACTAGCAACCATCGGAAGGGTGAAAAAGGGCAAACCAAAAACCCAGATGCTCATGTATTCAACCACCAGTGGAAGAATTTCCGGCTGCGCCCCCATAATAGAAAATATCGGCGTAAGGTACATGTAAGCAACGATCATCAAGACGAGTACCAGCATCGCGGTTATCAACAGGGCATGGGTCGCGAACCTTTGAGCTCGCTGCCTGTCCCCGGCACCTTGTGCACGAGCGATCAATGAAGCCGCTCCCGTTCCAATGCCCATAGAGACGCTGGAAAGGCCCATGATCAACGGAAACGTAAAACTGAAGGCGGCAAGCTCAGGGGCGCCCACAATCCCGATATAGATGGTATCGATCATCGAGGCGACGATCATGGAAGATATTCCCAGGAACATGGGAATGGTCATGCGCGTCAGATGCGCACTGATACTACCTGTAGTTAAATCCTGGGAAGCGGTTGCCATGCCTAATGATTCTATCACTGACAGCAGTCGCATCTGGTGACTGGCGAGAGTGTTATCATCCATCAGTTTGCAAACAGTGGGGAACCAGATGTCTTTAGCACTGGGGGTTCATGTCGGACAACAAAATATGTCCATGGACGAAATGCGGGCTCTGTGGCGCAAATTGGATGCCGCAAAGGTAGACTGGATTTCCGCCTGGGACCATTTCTATGAAGCACCACCCGCCGGTGGCACTATCGATCATTTCGAAGCCATGACCACGCTCGGTGCATTAGCGGCTGATACTTCCCACGCCCGGCTGGGTTGCCTTGTGTTTTATGTGGGTTACCGCAACCCCGCCAGCATTGCCAAGGCTGCCACCACGCTTGACCATATTTCCGGGGGTCGATTTGAACTCGGACTGGGTGCCGGTTGGCATGAGCAGGAAGCGACAGCCTATGGCTACGACTTTCCTGGCGTCGGTGTTCGCCTGGACATGCTCGATGAAGCGGCCACCATTATTCGCGGCCTCCTGACAACTGAACGAACCACGTTCCATGGCGACCACTACCAGGTTGATAATGCCTCCAATAAACCTGCACCTTTACAGGATCGTTTGCCGATATGGATCGGTGGTCTGGGTGAAAAGAAAACCCTGCGTCTGGTTGCAAAACACGCCGACGGCTGGAATGCAGCCTACACTACTGTGGAACACTACACGCATCTAGGCAAGATCTTGGATCAATGGTGCGAAAAACAAGATCGCGATCCCGCGACGCTCGAACGATCAATCAACCTCACCTTCAACATGGGCACTACAGAGGCAGAAGTTGCGAAGGAGCGCGAAAATCTGCGGGCAGCCTGGGGTCCGGTGGCTAAACGTATTGAAGGCGGCGCCCTGCTTTGCACGCCGTCAGAAGCAGTTGATCGGATCAAACAGTATGAAGCCGCTGGCGCCGATATGGTCAATATCGCCTTGAGGGCACCGTGGCGCCAGGAGGCATTAGATGCCTATATTGAAGACGTGATGCCAGCGCTGCGCTGATGTTTTGTCATCTCTAACGTCCCAGCACTGCCAGCATGTCATCGACACTGGTGAATTTCACCCTGGGTCGGTTTGTTGCCTCGCCCTTGGCAAGCTCTGCCTGGTCAATTTTTTTCCAGTCTTCGTAGGTCACAAGATTCGGTTGCCTTTCACGTAACAGTGTTTCCATTGCACTCGTCGCTGTTTCAGCAGGGTTGAAATGCACACCGGCACCAATATCTTCCACCATGCATTTGACTGTTTCCTGGGCACAGGTCTTGTTGGTGCCAATCACACCTGTTGGGCCGCGCTTGATCCACCCCGCGGCGTACAGACCTGTAGCCTGGTTACCATCGGCAGATTGCACGCGCCCTTTCTCATTTTCAATTGTTCCCCAACTTTCATGGAACGGAACTGCGGGTAACGCTGCTCCCCGATAGCCCACAGATCGAAATACCAGGCCAACGGGTATCTCTTCCTCGACTTCGGTGGCTCGGGCACGGACTGAGCCATCTTCAGCCTGATAACCCTCATTTTTAACCAGCTTGATTGCTATCACCTTGCCATCATGGCCAATGATTTCAGTGGGAGACACCAGGAATCGAATTGTGAGCAAGCGGCGCTTTCCAGACCGCTCCCGAGTTGAATAATCAGTGATGAAGGCAACATTTTTAGCAACATTTTTATCCGGATTGGCTTGAATACTCCGAAGGCTCGCGCCATCAAGATTTGCTTCTTCGGGGGATACTGTCACATCTGCATCAATGAGCTCTCCCATTTCCTTGATTTCAGGCGGTGTAAATGCTGCCTGGGCCGGACCTCTTCTACCCAGTAAATAGACATTCTTCACCTTGCTTTGCTTGAGCGCTTCAAGTGCATAATCTGCCATGTCGGTTTCGGCAAGTTCCGCATAGGTCTTACAGAGAATACGCGCAACATCCATCGCTACATTACCGATGCCAACAATAGCAACACTCTCCTGGCTCAGGTCAAAGTTCCTGTCTGTGAAATCGGGGTGACCGTTATACCAGGCGACAAATTCTGTGGCTGAATGGCTGCCGTTAAGTTCTTCTCCCGGAATGCCCAGGTCCCTGTCTACCGGGGAACCTGTCGTAAATATGACCTGATGATAATGTTGTTTCAGGTCATCCATGGTGAAGTCCCTGCCATACTCAACATTCCCGTAAAAACGAAAATTCGGACTGGCTGCGCTTTTGTCATAGGCACGAATCACTGATTTGTCCTTCTGGTGATCCGGCGCAACCCCGGCACGCACCAGGCCAAACGGAGTCGCGAGCCGGTCAAACATATCCATCTCCACGTGCAGATCTTTGTGTTTCAGGAAGTTACTGACCGTATAAAATCCAGCGGGTCCAGATCCAATGATTGCAACACGCAAAGGATTGTCGATACTGCCAACTTCTACCATCCAACTGCTCCATCTCATAGCTGCCGAGGGAGATTAGCAGATTCAACAATTCAATTCCCACAACATCACTGGGTCTGAAACAAGCAGTCGGCTATGACAATACTTCGCCATGAGATTGCCGGAAAAGTGTCTCGATCAACGTACTGGAATGACGCATAATTCACGTGGCACCCAAGAACAAGATAAAAATACCCCGCTCAGAGGCATAGGATTTTGACTGATACCACAGTCGCAGCAAATATTACGCTTTCTACCAGTGAACGATGGTTGGCCCGGTTCGGTATCCGGCCCGAAGAAAAGTCTGTCACTGCTTTGCTGTTCTGCAATATGTATTTGTCCGGGACCGCAATTGGCATGATCCGTGTTTGTGCCCTCACTCTTTTCCTTAAGTACTACGGTTCTGAACAGCTTGCTCTCATTGCAATTTTGTTAGCGATGATCGGCATGCCCGTTACTATCTTAATCTACAAATTTACTTTCTGGTTTTCTACCAGAGCCCATATCTTCACGATCCTCAGTATCGTCATGGGTGGGTTGGTGCTGTTTCGTGGCTTGCTCGGTATAACCGAAAGCACGATTCTCATTTTTACACTGCCTCTATTTTTCGAACTGGCTTACATGTTATTCAGCCTGCAGTTCATTTTCCTACTGACCAGGTTATTGAATGTCAGACAAGCCAAGCGGCTCTCTGGCATCGCTCGCTCCGGTGAGTTTGTAGCTGAAATGGTAGGCGGGTTTCTCATTGTCATTCTACTTAATTTCCTGGAAGTAGAAGATCTTCTGGTGGTCGCCATGTTAACAACGGGTTTGGTGTTCGTTGTTGTAAATCATACAACTTCCCGATTTAAATCAACGCTGTTAATGACCAATGAAGAAATGGTTTAAGACGAAATCGCCGACAGCCGACTGTTTGGCACGTTGAGACTTCCTTACGTCAAGCTCATCGCCTGGTGCTATGGCGCCTATATGTTTGCCTATTTTTTTCTGGAAGTCGCTTTTTATAATTACGCGTCGATACAGTTTCCTGACGAACGACAACTGGCGGAATTCATCGCACAATTCTTCGCCGTCACGGGATTTCTTACCATGTTAACCATGGTTTTCCTGTTCGCGCCTTTCCTGCGAAAATTCGGCATCATCGCTGGTGTCATTGCATTCCCATTGATCATTTTCGTCGGATCCACAGCGGTTAGCATCATGGAATTCTCCGGCGTTGGTATTGCAGCGATTTTCACCGTGATTATCATCACGAATTGTGCCCGTTTCATCCTGCAGGCCGCAATCTGGAAACCTTCCGTCGCCATTTTGTTCCAGGTTCTGCCGGATCGACAGCGCACGGCCGGCACCTCATTAATGGAGGGAGTAGTCGACCCTTTGTCTGGCGGTGTGGCCGGGATCTGCCTCTTTCTCTTAATCAATACGCTGGGCTGGGAACCCAAAAATTTTCTAGTTTTACTAAGCCTCCTGATGATTTGTTGGCTATTGATCTCTATCTTTATCCGGCGCCAGTACCTGTCCAACCTGGTGGTAAGTATCCAGAAAAGAAAGCTAGGGGAACTGACAATCTCCGAACTCGATAACGCGAGCCTGGATATTATCAAAGCAGGACTCTCCAGCCCTTATCCTGCAGAGATTTTCTATTGTCTGAACCTGTTAGAAAAAATTGAACATCCGGAAATCACCGAACTGTTAAAACAAATTCTGCCTAACAGTAACAAGGAAGTGAGGATGAATTTGCTACAGCGAATCGCGTCCATGAAGATCAAACCGCTCACTGCTCACATTTTGGCGCGAATAGAAAGTGAACCTGATCCTGCGGTTCGTGGCCAGGCATTGATCACTTATGCAGCCCTTGCGCCAGACGACACGATTGAAAGGCTCTCAACCTACCTTGAAAATCTGGATACCGACCTTACCCACGGTGCGTTGGTCGGTATTCTTACCCTGGAGCCGGACAATGATAAGGCCAATGACTTCTTACTACAGGTTGTTCGCTCGGGCTCACCCATAGACAGGTTGTTTGCATCGAAAGTCATGGCCGATATTGGCAGCAAACACTTCTCAGGTTTTCTGGTAGAACTGCTGGAAGACCCGGATAACGCAGTCATTGAGCGTGCGATTTACGCTGCAGGACTTATGGATGACAACAGGATTATTAATTTACTGGTTGCAAAATTATCCAACCCTACACTGCTGCCTGCCGCCAGTGCTGCCTTAAAACAATTCGGCGAAGCGGCCCTCTATGACCTGGATCTGGGGTTTACTTCCCCCGAGGCAAGTCGTCAGGAAAAATTGCACATCATTGATATCGTCCGCGAGATCGGCGGGGTCAAGGCAACTGAAGTATTGCTTCGTCACATCGACATTGACCAGCCAGAACTCAGGCATCGGATCTTTCTCAGTCTCGCCAGCTTGCACTATCAGGCGGACCCTGATGACCAATATGTCTTTGTGAACAAGTTGGACGAAGATGTTAGCAACATCACCTGGTTGCTCGCGGCCATGGAAGATCTGTACGGCGGCGAACAGTACCAACTGGTACACAATGCACTCGGTCATGAACTGGATGTAAAACGAGATAGTATGTTGTTGCTCATCTCGTTCCTGTACCCATCGATTGTCATGATGGACACGCGAGCCAATATTGACTCCAAGGTCGCAGAACTCCGCATCTTCGCTCTGGAAGTTCTAGATAACCTCCTCACAGGAGAGATCAAAGAAATCGTTTTACCGCTACTGGACGATCTGACGGTAGCAGAGCGATTAGCATTGCTCTCGGAAAAGTTCCCACAGGAGGCCATGTCCCGCGAAGAAAGATTTATCAACATCGTCGAATCTCATTTTGATAAATCCTTTTTTTGGACTCGCAGCACGCTGCTATACCAGATAGGCAAGGATCGTGAATCAAGGCTCATTGATAAAGTCAGAGGATCACTGCAAGACGAGGAAGCGACCATCCGGGAAACGGGGTTGTGGGCACTGGCGCAATTAAATCCACCAGATCTGCGGCGGGTACTGCGAGCCCACGCAGATGACGATCATAAAAACGTCAGCGATATCGTCCACCAGTTATTGGCCGGTCTTACTGCCCAGGGGCCAACCTAGGCAAGCTAGATGGGGTCATCGAGTGCTTTTTAGTAGCAGTCTGATTCCAAGCTGGCATAATAGAAAGCGTACAACATTCATTAAAGAACAGCCGCAGGCGCTGGTGGTTACCGATGCTATTAACGATTGAGAAAGTTTTAATTCTCAAATCTGTCAATATTTTTTCCTCCGTACCGGAAGCACAACTGGTGGACCTCGCTACCATCGTGGAATCCGTTGAATTCGACGCGGGTGATATCATCATGAATAAAGGTGATCTCGGTACCTCAATGTATATTGTGGCCGATGGTAAAGTTCGCATTTTTGAAGGTGACCAGGAACTGGGTGTACTCGGTAACCGGGCAGTATTCGGTGACCTGGCTGCCCTGGACCCGGAACCAAGAGCGGCATCTGTGCAGGCCATTGAAGACTGCACACTGCTTCGCCTTGACGGTGAATCCCTGTATGAACTCATGGCCGGTAACAAGGAAGTGACCCGTGGCATTATCCACGTGCTATGCGACTATACCCGGCAAAACCTTGCCCGGGTGAAATAATCGAAAACGTCGTCAAGAATTGAAAATGCCCCGATTTGCTGTTGTCGTTGCTATTGTCCTGGCAACACCCTTGATCCTTACCGCTGTTCTGTTGCTAATCCTGGTACTAATACTTGAGAGCGCTGAAACCTACCGGGATCAAATTACGACGTCGGTCAAGGCATCAACCGGCTACAACCTGACTATTGGCGGTCAACTTTCCTGGCGATATTGGCCACCCATCGCACTCGATGTAAGCGACGTTGTCATCAATCTACCGGGTGATGGCTCAAAGCTGGCCAGCCTTGAAAATGGGTCTATTGACCTGGATTTACTGCCGTTGTTAACAGGTGACCAGACAATCAGTGTGCAAGCCCTGTCCTTACAGGGATTGATGTTGCATCCAATGATCGACAAAGATGGGCATGGCAACTGGGAGGTCTCCGATGAGACCTCTTCCACTACTGCTGCGATCGCGCCTGACAGCGCCACCGAGGCTGAAAAATCCCCTTCACGTTTTGCTTTAAACATCGATGGAATTGATATCCGGGACGTAACCGTTGACTACCAGGACGAAGCCTCAGGGGAACATTACATCCTGGAGATTACTTCCCTGGTGACAGGATCCGTGCAATACGGCCAACCGGTGATGCTGGAAATCGAAGCACAGGCACGCGATGTAGTTAACCAGATTCGGACAGTCGCCTCCATCCAGGGCGTGATCGTTTTTGATGAGAACCTGGATAAATTGGGTTTCATGGATTTGAGTCTCTCGAATTCGGTTCATACGCCTGACATGGAACCGGTGGTTCTGGCAATGACATTTTCCGGTGAATTGGATATTGCAAAGAAAAATCTGGAGGTTCAGCTGGCTGGAACCCTGGATGACAGCACCATAACAGGTTCGTTGGAAGTGACTTCCGATGACTCCACGAGACTTACATTTGATTTATCCATAGATGCAATCAACGCCAGCCGATATCTCAAAACTGGTGAAGTGGCCGACACCCAACATGCTTCTAGTAAACCCGCGATTGAAGCCGTTGCTTCAACACAACG
>JAPUGI010000131.1 GCA_027292925.1 Gammaproteobacteria bacterium | reverse complement strand
CTCCTCTATTTTGTACTGGGACTTCCGGCCAGCCTCCGTGTTTACTGCACTGACTCCCAAAACCTCATACAGGTACTGTGCTCGTAACTCTCCTGTACTGATGATTGACGCAGCGCATAACGCCAGTGTGACGATGCCGAGTCTAATCTGATGCTCTTTCATGCTGATACCTATAGGAATTGTTGCTCTTATCATTTGATTCCAGTGGCGCTGAATTACCCCTCTAAATAAGGACCTTCGCCAATTTGATCAAGGCGGACAGAATGTAGAAGCAGCAAGGCTTTGTCAAGGGAACAATGTGTTCGGAGTCTGCAGAATTCACTCTCAGAATTCGTGCCAGGGCTATTGATTCTACTGACGTATCCAAATGCTGAATTTGTAAATTTCCACGTCCCGTAAAAGCAGATGAAATGTCTGCCGCACCGCTTAGCCAGGAACAACCAGTTACGTTTCTTCCGGGTCCGAATCTCTACCAAATAGTACTTCACGCCCCCTGTCACTCGTAAAGGCGGAATCGTCCCTGAGATCAGAGGCTACCGCGAGACCTTTTATCACGGGCTGCCGGGACATAAGAGTCTGATACCAGCGCTGCAGTCGAGGAAAATCCTCTAATTTCTGTCCTTGCCGTTCGTGCCGGTATATCCAGGGGAGGCAGGCAACATCTGCGATGCTGTATTCATCAGCCAGAAACTCCCGTTCCTGCAACCGGCGCTCCATTACACCGTACAGTCGATTGCATTCCGTTGTGTAGCGGTCGATAGCGTAGTCAATTTTTTCCCTGGCATAGAGCCGGAAATGGTGCGCCTGCCCGCCCATAGGACCCAGTCCCCCGGCTTGCCAGAACAACCATTGCAGGCATGCTGACCTTAAGGCGAAATCTTCTGGCAGAAACTTGCCGTACTTTTCGGCCAGGTACAGAAGTATGGCCCCGGATTCAAAGACGGTTGCGACCTTTCTTCCATCTGGCGGGCAGTAATCCCTGATGGCAGGGATCCTGTTGTTTGGAGACACATCGGTGTACTCATCTGAGTATTGATCACCGGCAGTAATATCAATAGGTGAAATCCTGTAAGGCACTGCCAACTCTTCCAACATGATAGTGACCTTGAATCCGTTGGGAGTCGGCCAGTAAAACACCTCAATCTCATCACCGGTGTCCATTTGGCTCATTGATCAGAATTTCCTTTTTTACAGCAGATAGTCAGGCCAGATGCTCGGCAAAGAATTCCAGAGTTCTTGATCGTGCCAGATTCGATGCCTCAGGGTGATAGGAAGCTCGATGATCACAATTAAACCCATGGTCCGCTTCGTAAATATGAACAGCTACATCCGGATGTGCCTCAGCAATTTTTCCCATTATCTATCTCCTGGTTGACTTATATTCATAGAGCAACTACTACAAAGTCATCTTCAATCTCCTTACGCCTGGCGTCGCTGGTCACCACTGCAAGACAACCTTCTCCTTGCAAATACTTTTCGGCAACCCGTTTGATATCCTGATCATCGACATTGAGTATTCCAGATCTCAACATTCGCCGTTGCTCAGGACCGCGACCATGCAATCCATTGTGAAATGCTTGCCTGGCTTCACCCGCCGGAGACGCGGGTGCATCGATTGTGCTGACGATACCGAGGATCGCCTCCTCTACCAGTGAAAAACCGACGTTTCCTTCGACGATCCAGGCAACTGATTGTTTAAAAGAATCAAATGTTTCATTCAATCGTGGATCTCTATATGAATAAAACCGGAACAGCCCGTTAGCAGCATCATGGGTGGCGCCGCCCCCATATGCGCCGCCCTGCTCACGAACTGCGTGGTGGAGGAAACCATTTCGCAATACCGTAGCCAACACGCTCAATGCAGCAGAGTCTTCATGATCTTCTGCTACAGTTGGAAACACGCTGGCGCAATAATTGACAGGTGTGCTGGTCAGATAAGCCCTACAGACAAGTTGTTGCGTAAAATCAATCCGTAGTGGCGTCGTGGTGGGTGCGGATTTTTTCCAAATGAAATCCAGTGCCGGTACTAAACGGTCGATTTCATTTCCTTCGCTAACAATCAGAAACTGACGCGAGGCACCAGAGAATTTGTCTCTCAGGCTTTCAAGATTCCGACAAAACTCCTTAAGATTTCCCGCATCATCCAGGGAATCATCCAGTAACTTCAGGTTTTCTATCGCCTGCAATCCCGTGAGCTGATGGTTAAGCCATGGAACTGGCCTAAAACAACTACCTGCTGCCGTAAGGGCATAGGTATGGCCATTACCGGCAATATTGGCTTCTTTTCTTACCCTTATCTGTTTAACCAGGTCTCGAATTCGATCCAGCTCATCAAACCTCGACTCCTGGGTTGTCTCTTTTAGTAACTCGAACATGTGGATGGCTTTGGAATTTAGCGTTCGGCTACTAACTGTAAAACAGGCTTTAAACTGTTCAGGATTATGGTGATCTGCACGGATAGTTGAGTATGCACTCAAGCCTCCAGTAATTGCGTGTTGCAGCAACTGGGTTTGCAGATAATCACGTTTTCCTGAGCCTATTTCTGTCAGGACCTGGGAAAAAAGTGGCAACAAATTCAACGTGTAGAGAGGTAGGTCAGGAATTTCAATGATGACCTGATGGTAGACAATGCCATTGGTACCAGCATCATAACTGGTAATCCCTTTTCTGCCATGAGACTTGCCCACAGGTACATTAAGGCTGTCGGGAATATCGCTAAGCCCGACCTTTGGTAACACATCAACATTTTCTTCCTCTTGCTGCCTCGCCTGAAGCGCCATTGCCTGGGTCACGATTTCTTCTTTCTGCGTCTGTGATAGCCCTGACCTGATGATCTCAAGCCTCGCTCGCTCCTCTTTCGTTTGTCGATCACTGAAGTCCAGGTCAGGATACATCACCAGTCTGACGCGATGCTGATTCTTCAAAAGCAGATCACTGACAAGGCTTTTAACAAATGAAGGATCTTGAATTTCAGCACGTAGTTTTTCAATAACCGGATCAAGATCCAATAAATCTATTGGGCTGCCGCGATGGATAGCTGCGGACATGCAGGAAAAAATCAATTGCAGACCATAAGGCATGCCATCACCGCCAACCTCACGTTGAGATAACTCCAACTGATGTAACACGGCTTCCAGCCGGGCAATTTCGATCCCCTCTTCGCTAACTTTCTGCAGAGCTTCCAGGATTATCCTTTCAACCTCATCCGCATGTTCTGGATCACATCCCTCGACACCGCACATAAAACTCATTTCATGGTTGGTCTCTTCCAAACCACATAGCGGAGAAGCTGCGGCGGCAAACTCGAATTCCTCCAGTGCCTGCTTTAGAGGAGATGCGCTAGTATCAAGTAAAACGTCTGACAGAATATTGCATTTAAGTAACATTTCGAGATCGGTATTTTCACCTAGCAACCATGCAAGAACGATATGGGTTTTACGCGTGGTGGGTTCCTGGTCCATTGCATATGCTGCGCTAACCCTGACAGGTTTGGTTAGCCTCTTTTCCGGTTCAACTTTGATTATCTCGTGGCTTCGATTAAAACTATCATTCGCTCTTTGCAGAGAGTCATTGATGAATTTGTGCAACTCAGCAACCGGGATATCACCGAAGGTCATAAATACCGCATTGCGGGGATGGTAGTGGGAACGATAGAAATCGATTAGTTGCTCGTACTTAAGTTCAGGAATATGTTTTGGATCACCTCCACTGTTGTAGTGATAAGTGACAGTCGGAAACAGGTGTTTTTGTAATTCAGAGTAGAGAACTGATATAGGGGAACTACTGTCCCCCTTCATCTCATTGTAAACAACACCGCGATATACCAATGGTGTTGAATCATCTTTGGGATCATCAAATTCAAGACGATGACCTTCCTGCGCAAAATCCAGCTTATCCAGGCGAGAGAAGAAAACCGCATCCAGGTATATGTCCATCAGGTTGAAGAAGTCTTTCCTGTTCTGGCTGGCAAACGGATAAGCCGTGTAATCACTGGTAGTGAAGGCATTCATAAATGTGTTCAGGGAACGCCGGATCATCAGAAAAAAAGGATCACGAACCGGAAATCGTTCACTGCCGCAGAGAGCGGTATGTTCAAGTATGTGGGCTACACCGGTCGAATCTGTGGGAACGGTACGCAACGCCACCATGAAGACATTTTCCGCGTGATCTGATTCAAGGTGGTAGTGTGATGCACCCGTCGCCTGGTGGGTAAACTCATGAATACTGAGATTCAGCCTGTCAATCCGTCGAGACTGTTGCAACTCAAATCCAGAGCCCTCAGCGGCTCCCTCAGCGGTTCCTGATAAAGAGCCCCCAGCGGTTTTTAATGGAGAGCCACCCGACGATATGGAAACCTCAGTAGCCATCCGGGTGCTCTTCCTTAAAGTCACGCCAGTAGTCGGCGATAGCGTCCTTCATCTCTTCACGTAACATAACAATTGCAAACAGATTCGGTAGTGTCATAAAGGCGATGGTGATCGCAGATACGAGCCACACCAGAGACGTGTCTGCGATAGCGGCAACAAAAAAACCAAGCACATAGACCAACCGGTAAGGCAATACCGACTTCACTCCAAACAGGTAGGTCATGGCCCTGTCACCGTAATAAGACCAGGCTACTGCCGTCGAAAAAGCAAAAAGAACTAAACCGATAGACACAATATACTTGCCATAGTCACCAAATGCGCCACGGGTAAAGGCAAGTGTGGTCAATTCGACCGAGTGAATCAGTGACTTACCTTTTACTGTTAAGTCATTGGCCAGATCCCCATCCTCAACAATCAACTCTCCGGTGAAAAGGGAATCACCCTCGTAATAGTGTACATCTTCTGCCAGCGAACGGTTATGGAGGAGGGTGAAATCACGACCCACAGCAATGCCATCAACTACCTTTATTGTTCCATCGAACGCTTTCACCGGATCGTCTTCCATGGAAAAGCTAAGATGCCGGAATAAAGCCTCTTGCTGGTCAGGATCAGATTCAGAATATTGGCCTTGAATGAATTCCATATCAAAGCCCTGAAAAACATTTTCATGTTTCTCGGTCCACACTCCCGATGAAAGTATGACCAGCCCGGTCAGCGTACAAATAAGAATGGTGTCGATGAAAGGTTCAAGAATCGACACCATACCTTCAGAAATCGGTTCATCGGCTCTCGCGGCGGCATGAGCGATAGGCGCGCTACCCTGCCCTGCTTCATTTGAAAACAAGCCGCGGTTCACTCCACGATTGAATGCGTAGGCGAAGCTGGCACCGAGAAATCCACCCGCGGCCGCAGAACCCGTAAATGCATCACGGACCACTGATACCAGTGATAGTCCAACCTGCTCCAGGTTGGTAAAGATAACGGCGAGCCCACCGATGAAATAAATAGTGGCCATTGTCGGGACTATTTTTTCTGCAACCTGGATGATCCGCCTGATACCACC
>JAPUGI010000130.1 GCA_027292925.1 Gammaproteobacteria bacterium | reverse complement strand
AGGTGCCAGTACCAGGGCATGGCAAACATCGGATTGGTTTCAGAGCCGATGACATTAAACAGCATCGACATGGTTACCATGCCCAGCATTACACCTGCCATAATTCGCCAGGATGCCACCTTGGTGAACAATAGGATGACCCCGCCGATAAAGATCGCGATGGTTGACGTTTCTCCAATAGAACCCTGCATATTTCCTATAAAGGCATCCATCCAGGTCAGACCGGAACTCGCAATCCCCTCCATGCCTTCAAGCGCAGCAATACCCAGCACAGTCGCGCCACTAAACCCATCCACTGCTGTCCATACAGCATCGCCGGAAATTTCAGCAGGATACGCAAAAAACAAAAATGCGCGGCCCGTCAATGCCGGGTTAAGAAAATTCTTTCCGGTACCACCAAATATTTCTTTACCGATAACGACACCAAACGAGATCCCCAATACTACCTGCCAAAGTGGGATTGACGCAGGCACGATCAATGTGAAAAGGATGCTGGTGACGAAGAAGCCCTCGTTAACCTCATGGCCTCTTTTGATCGCAAACAAAACTTCCCAGATTCCACCGGCTACAAACGTCACCAGGTAGATGGGAATATAAAATACTGCACCATAAACAAGGCAATCCCACCAGCTATCTGCATCGTAACCTGCGATGAGTTCAACGATCCAGCCGCGCCATCCCGCAAGGCTCTCGACTCCCATCTGGTCCATGGCAATGTTTGCGTGCAGGCCTACAAAATACATACCCGCAAACATCGGAAAGAACGCGCACCACCATACCGTTGTCATCACTCTTTTCAGATCGGCGGCATCTCTCACATGCGAGGCACTAACTGTTACCTCTCCGGGTGTGTAAAGAATAGTATCGACCATCTCGTACAGTGCATAAAAAGTCTCAAACCGACCACCTTTCTCAAAGTGCGGTTCGATTTTGTCCATGAATTGACGTAAGGGCATCATCCTTCCGCCTCAATGCGGTTAAGCATTCGTCGCAAGTAAGGACCGTATTCGTATTTCCCAGGACAAGCGAATGTGCACAAGGCCAGATCATCTTCATCCAACTCCAGACAACCCAGTTCGATTGAACTGTCGAAGTCACTGACCAGCAGAGATCGAAGCAACTGGGTTGGCAGGATATCCAGAGGCATGATCTCCTCATATGTCCCCAGAGGCACCATCGCCCTTTCGCTACCACCGGTACTCGTTGTCATGGAGAATTTCTTTTTGCCGAGAAAACTGGAAACAAAAAGCCGGGTTAGAGAAAATTTGTTGACCCCGGGCATGATAAACCCCAACAGTTCCCTCTCAGTTCCTTCTTGCAACACGGATACCTGGTGATGAAACCTGCCGAGATATGCAAACGCGCCCGTTGCAGTTTTCCCATCCAACACTGACCCACTAATAATTCGGTGCTCACCGCTTGCACTCAGCTCACCTGCGGCCAATTCATCTGTACTCGCACCTAATCGGGTTCTAAGCAAACGTGGCTTATCAACGTCTGGTCCCGCTAGCGACACAACCCTTTCAAAGAAAAGTCGCCCCGTCAAAAACAGCTGTCCCATTGCTATCACATCCTGGTATCCCACTGTCCAGACCGTCTTTCCGATATTGACGGGGTCAAGGAAATGAATATGCGTACCTGCTAATCCCGATGGGTGGGGTCCTGCAAATCGTTCATGGCGCACCTGGGGATTATTACTCTGAGGGATATCAGCACTTTCTTCGCTGCAGACGTAAACCGTGCCTTCCGTAAGCCTGGACAAAGCACCAATGCCCACAAGAAAAGCTTCTTTTTGTTCGTTGATAAATAGCTGCGGGTCCGCTGTAAGGGGGCGACTATCCATCGCTGTGACAAATATGGAATGTGGAGAAGAATTTATCGCCGGGATCTTGCTGTAGGGCCGGGATCGGATGGCGGTCCACTGCCCGGAATCAACCAGGACCTTGACTACCGTGTCACGATCAAGTTTGTCGATTTCATCAGGCGCATGGCCTGCGAACATTTCTCGCGCGCCGCTGTCACCGTCAGTATCTACATCAATGACGAGAGACTGGAACACCCTTTTCGCGCCCCGGTTTATCGCCGCAACGTCGCCGCTGGCCGGTGCGGTAAATTTAACGCCTGGATTCTTTTTGTCTGTAAACACCAACTGCCCGGCCACAACCCTGTCACCGACCGCGACTTCCATCGTTGGCTTCAAACCCTGGTAGTCATATGCCAGCAACGCCACCGATCTCGCTGGACGACTTAACTCGATTGTCTGTTCTGGGCTTCCTGCAATCGGCAAATCAAGCCCGCGTTTGGTCCTAATCATAAAAGCCGCTCACGGCTGTTTATTAAGAGGCGCTCACGGCTGTTTTCAAACTCTTCGCCTTGAATACCACTGACTTCGATTTGGTGACGGGCTGTACCGGGACGTTGGGATATTTAACACCCGCCATCTTCTGAACGACGCGCATCACCTGGCAACTGTAGCCAAATTCATTGTCGTACCACACATACAAGATAACCTGCGCGCCCTGGACGATAGTCGCATGTGAGTCCACGATGCCTGCATGGCGATTGCCGATGAAGTCAGTGGACACCACTTCATTTGAAATCGTGTATTCAATTTGCATCTGCATGGCAGAGTGCAACGAGACATCACGCAGATATTCGTTTACTTCCTCAACAGAAGTTTCGTTTTCAAGGGTCAGGTTAAGAATTGCCATGGAAACATTAGGTATGGGTACGCGAATGGAATTCCCGGTTAACTTGCCTGCCAACTCTGGCAATAGTTTACCGACGGCACTTGTGGCGTTAGATTCAGTGAGCACCATATTAAGGGGAGCACTCCGGCCGCGACGCTCCTTGGAATGAGTATTGTCATGCAGGTTCTGGTCATCGGTGTAAGCATGGATGGTTTCCATATGACCCCGCACAATACCGAATCCGTCATTAATCGCCTTCAATACCGGCACGATGGCATTGGTGGTGCAGGAAGCCGCGGCAATGACCTTGTCCTCATCCAGAATCTGGTCGGAATTTACTCCGGAAACGATATTCTTGATATCGCCCTTCCCCGTGGTGGTGAGTAATACCTTTGAGGCTCCTTTCGATCGCAGGTGCTGCTCCAGACCTTCACGGTCTCTCCAGGCTCCAGTACTATCAATAATCAGGGCATTGTTGATGCCATAACTGTTGTAATCAATGGTCGAGGGGTCCGTTGCGTAAATAAAACGAATGGCATTGCCGTTACAAATAAGGACATGGTTTTCTTCATCCACCCGGATTGTGCCGTTGAACGTTCCATGGATTGAGTCTCGTCGCAGCAAGCTGGCCCGTTTCACCAGGTCTTTGGCAGGATCTTTCGGCGGACGAAGCACAACAGCCTTTGGCAGGAGGTTATGGCCACCTCCGGTCTTTTCAATCAGAAGCCGCATAAGCAGCCGACCTATTCGCCCAAACCCGTAAACAACCACATCCGTGGGTTCATGTGTGACAGCGTTCGGATTGTCGACTATTTCCCGGCATTCGCGTTTGACATAGTCGCCGATGGAAAGATCCTCATCGTCGTCCATATACGCTGAAGTCAGCTTACCTATATCAACGTGTGCAGGAATCAGGTCCAGACCACATAGAATCTCAAGGGTTGGATGGGTTTCAAATTCCGACATTTCATTATGTTCTATCTGGCGGACTGCTCGATGGGCCTTCATCAAATCAATGACAGACTGGTTAAAAAGAGGGACGCCGTGAATATAAATCACAACATTGCGGCGATATAACCCACCGATCATCGGGATCATCGCTTCTGCCAATGCTTCGCGTTCCTTCCAGTCCGCAAATACGCCATCAAGACCAGGTTTTGTCACGTAGGACTCCTTTAACCGTTATCGATTACTTCTATGAATTGTAAATTTGGAAGTTGTGGATATTCTCTGCATACACCAGGGTACCGGGAATGCACGTATTATCAGGATTTGCCACCTACTTGGCAATGAGGAAATGACAAACATTTAACTGCACCAGCACCGATACTTCTCAACAGTGGTGAAATGAAGTCTAGCGCTCGGAATTCAGATACAATTCCCGGCTGTCCTGGTCTATGTGGAAATCATAGTGGCGAAGGAAGTTCATTCCCAGCAAGCCATCTATGTTACCCGGCATGGACAATGTTAATGCTCCGACCGACAAAGGTCCCACGGAAGCATCGCCGAGTGCGAGCTGCTGAATTGATATTACCGGCGCCTCTACTACGCCGTTGGCAGTCGAAAACAGCTCTTGACGTTGCCCGTTAAGGTTATAGCCTAGTGCCTGTAACAAACCTTCATCCAACACCGTCATCGCAGCGCCAGTATCAATCAAAAGGTTGATAAGACGGCTCTCATCGATCACTGCCTCGACTACAAACTGGTTGCCATTACTTTTGAGCGGCAATACCTCAAGACTTTCAAGTAATTCATCAACTTCTGTCTGGGCAATTAATTCTCGTGCCTTCTCACCAAACTGGGGGTGGTTCTCAATTTGGGACAACGGCGCCAAAGCTGCGTCGTAGTTTCCCAACCTGATTCTCAGCAGCCCCAGTTTCAGGAAAAAATGAGCCTGCTCCGGCATGGCAAATGTAATTCGCTCATAGAATTCATCCAACAAGTCATAGTTCTCAACTGCAAGCAAACTTTTTTCATAGGTATAGGAGATTTCACTAAGCTGCATAAAAAAGAACCTTTCTTCACCCGGGGTGATTGTTAACAAGTACGCTTTTTCCATCAGTGTGACAGCGCCATCGAAATTTTCGTATTCCGTTTCCATCATCGCAAGCCGCATCAATCCGTAAAAAGACTCGCCGTAAGTCGCCATAAAAATCTGTAAAAGGGTCCTGGCTCTCGCAGAAGTTGAATTGCCGATAAGGTCCCGAATGACAGCTCCGTCACCCTGACTCATTTCAATCACTTCCTGTAAATTTCCTTCTGCATACAGCGCACGAATATTCCGTGGCTCCACCTCTTCCTGAATCAATGACTCGACCGGCGTGGCACTTTCAACAGGTTCTGTTTTCAAACCACGAATTATCCAACCGGCAAACAAGCCGGTAAGAAAAATCACAAAAGCGGCAAATACTCGCAACATCCGTTCTCCCAGATGGATTGCTACTGAATAGTAACTCAGACAAAGAAAAATAGTGATGATGCAGATAAAACGAATCTGTTACGCCGAAGGGGCCGGGGTTCCCTTCCCTCAGGGAGGGGCTCTCCATCGGACCCGTAGTGGCTCGAGGGAAACCCGGGGTTCCGAGCCCAGAGGGCCGCGGGCCTGGCGAGGGAATCTGTTGATATTTTCTGAGTGTACCCAATGAACTATTTGTTTACCTAAGTGCCATTAGACTCTGACCCCTTGTTTCCAGTAACCTTGCGTCCCCTTCTTTTATCAGCCCGGCGACCATGACGCTATTGTCAATCACACCCGACATGCTTCCGGTAAAACCCGGCGATCGTCGCCGTTGGGGTAACCTGCCAGGTTCGGCGACATCACTCGCTATCGCCACATCGTTACAATCAGGCGCCTCGATGTGCCTCGTTATCACCGAGGACATGCTTACTGCGGAAAAAATTCATAACGAGTTGCAGTTTTTCCTCGGAGACGACTATCCGATCTACGGATTTCCCGACTGGGAAACACTGGTCTATGACGGATTTTCACCACATCAGGACATCATCTCGGATAGGCTTGCGATCCTGAATACTTTGCCTGATGTCACCCGTGGTGTCGTGGTCGTACCTGCAAACACCATCATGCAAAAACTACCTCCCAGGAGTTTCTCCCTGGGTAGTAGCCTACATCTGGATGTTGGCCAGCATTTCGACATCCAGCAGATGCGCCTCAAACTGTCGGCCAATGCATACCGATGTGTTGAAACCGTCTCCGGACATGGTGATTTTGCAGTCCGCGGTTCCATTATGGACATATTTCCAATGGGTTCAGATCTACCTTACCGGATCGACCTCTTTGACGATGAAATCGAGTCCTTGAGAACGTTCGATCCAGAAACGCAGATTTCAATTGATAAGGTAGACAAAATCAGGCTGTTACCAGCAAGGGAGTTCCCCTTATCGAATGAGGCTATCAACAAATTCCAGGATAACTGGCACCAGCATTTTGAAAGCGACCCGCGAAACTGCCCCTTGTACCAGGATGTCTCCCAGGGACTGTCGCCGCCTGGGATCGAATACTACCTGCCGCTGTTTTATAACCAGCTTGAAAGTCTGTTCGATTACCTGCCGCAAGATCTCCTCGTCTTTGTAGGAGATATTGAAGCAACTCTGCGCCAGTACTGGGAATCTGCTAACAATCGATATGAAAATCTCAGATACGATATACAAAAGCCTATCTTGCCCCCAGGTGAAATCCTGGAGTCACCTGACGAAATATTCTCCAGGCTAAAAGCTTACCCACGAATTGATGTCCACGGCGACGATTTCGATGCAAAAAAGGATCGGATTTTTTCTTTCAGTAAGTTGCCTGATCTTACTGTCAATGAAAGAGGAACCAACCCCTTCCTGAAGTTGAAAAATTTTCTAGACGCTGGAGACCGGAAGGTATTGATTGCGGCAGAATCAAATGGCAGGCGCGAAATAGTAGATGAACTTCTGCGCAAAAATAATCTTCAATCTGTGGTTACCGTGGATTGGCACCAGTTCCTTGGCGACACAACCCGGTCCCTGTTTCTCACCGTTGCACCTGTGGAACGTGGTTTCTACGATGGGGATCAGGAAATCGTTTTACTGACGGAACAGCAACTCTTCGGCGAACGAGTGCTACAAAAAAGACGTCGGGAACGTGAGAGAGACAATGCCGCTGAGTTGGTTGTACGCAGCCTCACTGAATTGGACATCGGTTCACCTGTAGTACACATCGATCACGGCGTTGGCCGCTACCTTGGATTACAGACCTTAAATATTGACGATCAGCAAAATGAATTTCTATGCCTTGGTTATCAGGACGACGCCAAACTCTATGTGCCGGTTGCTTACCTGCATTTGATATCGCGTTATTCCGGCAGTGAAGAAGGATTGGCTCCCCTGCATCGTCTTGGTGGCGAAGTCTGGCAAAAAGCCAAACGAAAAGCGGCTGAACAAATCCATGATGTGGCAGCGGATCTGCTCAATATCTATGCCAGGCGTGAGGCAAAAAAGGGATTCGCCTACCCTGTACCTGATGATTCCTACCAGAAATTCGCCGCTGAATTTCCCTTCGAGGAAACTCCGGACCAGGAAACTGCAATCGAAAATGTGATCTCGGACATGGTCCAGGAAAAAGCCATGGACAGGCTCATCTGCGGCGATGTGGGTTTCGGTAAGACAGAGGTCGCCATGCGGGCCGCGTTCATTGCAGTCCAGGCCGGTAAACAGGTCGCTGTGCTGGTCCCCACTACGCTGCTGGCGCTGCAACATAACGAGACCTTCAGAGATAGATTCGCCAGCTGGCCAATCAACATTGATGCTATTTCCAGGTTTAAGACGAAGAAAGAGCAAAAAACCATCATTGCCCAACTGGAGTCGGGCAGCATTGATATCGTTATTGGCACCCAAGCACTAATCCAGGATGGGATCCAATTCAAGAATCTTGGCCTGCTGATTATTGATGAGGAGCATCGTTTCGGAGTCCGTCAAAAAGAGAAGCTGAAGTCACTTCGCGCTGAAGTAGATATCCTCACCATGACTGCGACTCCCATCCCTCGAACACTGAATATGGCGATATCGGGGATGCGAGACCTGACCATCATCGCTACACCTCCGGCGAAACGACTTTCCATCAAGACTTTTGTGCGTCAACGAAACGACGGCATGATCAAGGAAGCAATCGAGCGTGAGTTGATGCGCGGTGGACAGGTCTACTACCTGCATAACGAAGTCAAAACCATCGAACACACGGCTGACTTAGTGCACAAGCTTGTCCCGGATGCCCGGATTGCAATCGGCCACGGGCAGATGCGGGAGAGGGAACTGGAACAGGTCATGTCGGATTTCTACCACAAGCGGGTGCAAATTCTGGTTTGTACCACAATTATCGAATCAGGAATCGACATTCCTAACGCCAACACCATTGTTATAGACAGGGTTGACAAGTTCGGACTGGCTCAGATTCACCAGCTGCGTGGGCGAGTTGGCAGGTCACATCACCAGGCCTACGCCTATTTATTGACTCCCCACCGAAAGATGATGACTTCAGACGCGCACAAGCGCCTTGAGGCAATTTCTGAAGCGGAAGACCTCGGTGCTGGATTTATCCTCGCTACTCACGACCTGGAAATTCGTGGTGCGGGAGAACTTCTTGGAGACGAGCAAACAGGCAATTTACAAACCATCGGTTATTCGCTTTACATGGAAATGCTGGACAGGGCAGTCAAAGCTATCAGGGATGGCAAAACTCCAAACCTGGACCGTCCTCTCAAAGACGGTACGGAAATCAACTTGCACCTGCCTGCACTCATACCCAGCGACTATCTTCCTGACGTGCACACCCGGTTAGTGCTGTATAAGCGTGTTTCCAATGCAGGTGATGATGACCAGCTAAGAGAGCTACAGGTTGAAATGATAGACCGGTTCGGATTATTGCCTGAACACGTTAAAACTTTATTCCGTGTCACGCGTCTAAAACTTCGTGCAGAACTGTTAGGAATCAAGAAAATCGATGCCGGTGCCAATGGCGGTAGGATGGAGTTCGATCAGGATACGAGTATTGATGCCGGTACGATTGTGGACCTTGTGCAATCGGAACCGCATCGGTACAAACTGGCGACCGCCAACCAACTGGCATTCGAAGAGAAGATGGAAAACCCGGAAACACGATTCACAAAAATCGAGCGCCTGCTGGACAGACTTGAAAAGCGCCAGGTGGCGATTGCCAGTTGATTTCCCGATGACCCGATTTCTCCGATGTTTCATGGTTGCATTAATGCCGTCATTTGCCTTTGCCCAATCGCTGCAGATTCCAGACTTCGACAACTGGTACCAGGTAGAAATCATTGTCTTTAAACAATCAAGACAACCTGTCAGTGATGAGATCTGGCCGTTGGAGGTTATCAGCTATCCTGCGAATATGGTGTCCGTTTCTCCCGTGAGCAACGAACAGATAACACCCTACTCGTTAAGCCAACTGGAAGACCTTGTTGAAGGCGAAGAGCTGTTCGAAACCAATACCGATCGGCCAGCGCCTATATTCGATGGATTCCTGTTCGAGGATAGAGGTAGTTACACACACAACCGCCAACTACTGGAATCTGCCAACCGGGTAGAACCAATTCCCAACGAAGAATCCGTAGCGACGAGTCCAGAAACCGAACCCGATGAAAAAGATGAAGGACCAGGGCTCGATTTTGCCATGGCAGATGAACTGTTGAATTCGGTGTTGCCACAAGCCTATCGGGCGCTCTCGGACAATGTATTTACCTTGTCTGCCATCGCCCGCAGCCTCAGGCGTTCATCCCGATATGAACTGCTGTTACACCAGGCCTGGCGACAACCGATGGACAACAGACCGATACCCGTTTTGATTCAAACCGGCAATCGCTATGACGACCTTTACGAAGTTGACGGCACCTTGTCCTTTAGCCGATCGCGGTTCCTGCATCTACAGGCTGACCTCTGGTTCACCCAATTCGAGCCGAAATTCAATCAGCAGCGGTTCGTACGTATCCAGCCTGGTGACCTGATACAACAGGCTGAAAAATACCCTGAACTGGTGGCGATCGAGCGCAACAAAGATACCCATATCGCAGTTCACTCACACTCGCTACGCCATTCAAGGCGAATGCGAAGCTCCGTCCTGCACTATATCGACCATCCCTTTTTTGGTGTGCTGGTAAAGATTGATAACTTCACCTATTCCCTGGAAACAGCCGCAGAATAACCACCACCACCCTGCTCTATGAATGCTGTCATGAGAAATGTACTTAGGTGATGTCGTTACCTTGTCCCAAGATTGTTCGGGTCGCCCTCCAGCTTCCGACCTCCGCAGAGAAAAGCTACTCCAGAGAGACGAAGGTGGACAGGATATCTCTGATCCAGGTCATGCCTTCGTCCATAGCAGTATGATCAATGTCCACGACCTTCTGGTTGATACCAGCTCCGGCATTTATCGTGACTGATATTCCCGCGTAGGGGAGATGGCGTTCTCTCGCCAGGGTGCATTCTGGCATCGCCGTCATGCCGACGATATCGCATCCATCGATTCTCAAGCGGCGAATTTCAGCAGCAGTTTCAAGGCGAGGGCCTTGCAGGCAGCCGTAGACTCCTTTGTTGCGAAAGAGAAGTTTCGGGTTACTTTTCTGGCATTTTATTGCCGATTCGACTAGTTGCTGACGCAGCGTTTGGTCATAAGGGAAAGTCAGGTCGATATGGTGGAGTTCATCGTCATAATAGGTTTGTACCCGCCCGTAGGTGTAATCAATTAGCTGGTCAGGAATGACCAGTTCAGGTACGCAAAGAGATTCGTCGACTGTGCCTACCGCGGTGACAGCGATGATTTTGTCAGCACCGGTGGCAATCAGGGCATCAATATTTGCGCGGTAGTTGATTATATGGGGAGGAAGCCTGGGGGGGTTACCGTGCCTGGGCAAAAACAAAAGCGGTGTACCGTTTAGTGCGCCGCTTTCCAGATACACAGAACCAAATTCTGTCTCTACCTGTTGTGGTTCGATATCCTGTACGCCAGCAAATTCACCAAAGCCGGTTCCACCGATTATTGCTAGCAAGGTCGTGGCTTCACGAAGTGAAACACGACCGCCGACAGCCGTTTCGCGAAGTGAAAGGGCGAGAGGCACAGGGGTGGCTTCACCGAAGGTAAAACACCGAACCCGGCAGCAATTTGGCGTAGCCATATTGCGAGAGGGCGAAGGTGAAACACGACCACCGACAGCCGTTTCACGAAGTGAAAGGGCGAGAGGTACAGCGTGGCTTCACGCCGATACGTCTCACGCGACCCGGTCGGACTGAGTGAAACAGCGAGAGGTCGGGCGTGGCCACATATCGACTCATTTCTTCTTCTTGATCTTTTTCATGTCCTTTTTATCCGGCTCGATTGACTCCACCGCACCGGTCAATTTGCCAATACGCTGGACCATACCACCCATGGACCCGAGAGACATCAGGTGACAGTAGACCCAGGCTAATTCGCCCGAGCGGAAAAATTCCAGTGACTTCTCGTCAGACAGTGCAAGCAGTTTCTTTTCATCCACTACCAACAGTCCTGTTAAGGCGAACTGGGCGCCGTCAACCATATCTATTTTTGCGTTCAGCGACATAAGCAGGTCACTGTCCTGCAATCTTTTTACAAATACCTCTGTCCTCATGTACTGCTTCTGGTATTCATCGAGGAAATCCAGTGCCTGTTGCAGAATCGGAGTCGGCTCTTCTCCATCAAACAACGGCTCTCCATCCTCTTTGCTAAACCCCTCAAAACTCTCATCAATACAGACGACGCGTTCGTTGCCATCTTCACCCGTTTCGGCCAGGACAAAAGGATAACGGCGAACGAACGCAGGGACATACCTTGCATCCCACGTACCATCTTCCAGCACAAACAGGTTTTCCTCATTACGAAGTCCCAGCAGGGCAACCGGCACAATGTGTTCACCCGATTGCGCAAAGACGACGGGGTACTCCTTGGCGGCTTCGGTGAACTCTACACCGGCAAGAATGACCGAATTGGTTTTCGCGGCGAACTTGTAGTTGTTCACCATTGGTTTTATTTTTATGTCTTTATGATCAACCTTGTTCAATGCCACAGGGTTTTCATAAAAGAGTAGATTAGCCATGGATTGATTGTCCCGTTTACTGGTTTGAAAAAAAGAGGCGTAAGTCTACCTTATCTTAAGGCTTCTGGCATGATCTGAGATAAACAGTTGAGTTGAGTTGAGTTCCGTTCACGTCCCAATTTTGCACGGTTAGTCATGCCGGACTCCGTCAGACAAGGAACGACATTCACTCTGCTTCAGGGGAAATATGGATCGTTGAAGTCGGGAACGCAAATTCTGCGCCATGGGATTCAATGATGCCGACTATCTCAAGTAGTACCCTTTCCTTGATTCCGTGAAACTCAACCCAATTTGTGGTTTTGGTAAAGGTATAAACGAAAAAGTCTATGCTGGAGGCAGCAAAGGTGTTGAGGTTGACGATTAACGTCCTGTCGTGGGCTATGTCGGGGTGATTTTCCAGCATGGTACGAACGTCTTTCACTATCTCTGCCACTTTACCGGCATCATTATATCGAACACCAATGGTTTCATAGATACGCCGGTTTCTCATGCGTTGCGGATTTTCCAGGGCAATGGTCGCGAAAACGGAGTTCGGCACATAGAGAGGCCGCTGATCGAAGGTCCTGATTTCCGTCAGCCGCCATCCAATATCAATCACGGTACCTTCTATTTCTCGATCCGGACTCCTGATCCAGTCACCCACTGCAAATGGTCGATCCAGGTAAATCATCAAGCCGCCGAAAAAATTAGCTAACAAATCCTTGGCAGCAAATCCAACGGCGATACCCCCCACCCCGCCAAACGCCAGGATTCCCGAAACACTCACGCCAAGAGTCTGCAGCACAGACAATGCGGCAGTAATCAGCACCGAGATTCGCAGCAGTTTTCCAAGTGCAGTAGCAGTTGTAACGTCCGATCCCATTGTAATAAAACGGGACTCGACTTCACGAATGAAGCTCGTCAGGAACACGGCGATCAGGCTGACAACAGCAACATAGCGAACCGGTTCGACGATCTCAGCCAACCCCGTATCAGCCTGGCTGGCAATAACCTCTGCTGCCCAGGCAATCCCCAGCACCCAGATCAACCATGCCAGTGGTTTTCTCACCGCGTGAAATAAAGCGTCGTCCCAGAGTGTTTTGGTCTGCTCGATTTTGGCTTGCAAACTGTCAAGAACCTTGCGCAACGCATAATTCAGCAGCACAGTCACAAAGACGATACTAAATACCAGGATGACCGTACGGTCGGTCACCAATTCAACTATCAACATAGCGCCATCTGTTACTTCATTCATCAAAAATACCCGATCAATTCTATTTTCAAAAAGTCCTCATCCTGAAAAACCAATTCAGTTTCAGGATCCGCCAGTGTTTTCAGGAATCCCTGAAAGTCCTTTGTACATCCTTACTGTTTCTGAATATGGATGCCTCGACGACTATCTTTGGAAAGTCGCAAAGCACATCATAAATGACTGTTTATGGCAAGTAAGAACGCCGGTTCGCCATCCACTGCCATCGCGATGCAGGCGTTCGGGGTCACTTCTTGAATTTTGTTAGTGAGAAAGCTTGCTAAATAACAGTTGCTGTATATAATTCCAGTAACTGTATAAAAAACCATATATCCGGGTTACCTATGATCAAGCTTACAGACAGACAAAACGAAGTGTTGAACTTCATCAAAAACTATATCGAAGAAACCGGTTATCCCCCTACGCGTGCGGATATTGCACAGGAACTTGGATTCAGAAGCCCCAACGCCTCTGAAGAGCATCTGAAGGCACTGGCCCGAAAAGGTGCAATCGAAATGATTCCGGGCACTTCCCGTGGTATCAAATTACCTGATTCAGATGGCCTTCCAATTATTGGGCGAGTAGCAGCAGGCAGTCCGATCCTCGCCCAGGAACATATTGAAGATTATTGCGAAATCCCCGCATCATTTTTTAGGCCGAGAGCAGACTACCTGCTCACTGTACATGGCGATAGCATGATGGAGGGCGGCATCCTCGATGGCGACCTGCTCGCTGTCCACAAAACGACGAATGTGAACAACGGTGACATCGTTGTCGCTCGCATAGATGATGAAGTGACGGTTAAACGGCTACAAAAAAGCCGCAGAAAATTCCACATCAAACTAATGCCGGAAAACAAGGACTATTCTCCCATCGAAGTAGACCTGCGGGATAAATCGTTTGCGTTTGAGGGTATCGGGGTGGGAATCCTAAGGCATTAGCGGTGGCTTGACCGCCAGGTCAAACGCCGCACCCGGCAGCTGTTCCACAAAGTGAAACAGTGAGAGGGTAAGGCATGGCTTCACGCCGATACGTCGGACCGAGTGAAACATGCCTCCCGGCAGGTGATTTGCAAAGCAAAACACCGAGAGGGTAGGGACTTCACGCATGTCCCGCCCGTCCTGAGCGAAGCAAAAGGATCTGGTCCGTACACCGAAGTCCTCATATTAAAAGCGAGATCCTTCGGCTTCGAGATGACCAGAGTTGATGCTCAGGATGACAGGGTCGGTGCTCGGGATGCTATCCACGAGTTCCTTCGGCTTTGCTCACGCGCTTGGCCCGTTTCCTGGTAATTTTTTTCTTGTACTCTTCAACCCACTTGCCATTAACGTAATCCGCCCGCCAACCCGACGGCTTTCCTTTTTTAAGTTCGGTCATCACATAGTGCTCTTTCGTCTTGCGTGCGAATTTGACCAGTGATCTGCGCCCGTCAGGATCTTTAAGTGGCGCATACATCAAAAATTGGTATTTAGGGTCAATCTCATTCTGGTGCGGCACCAGTTCATCGACATAAGGGGCTCTCGTTTCCCGATTACGCGGGAATTGACTAGCTGCCAGGAATATACCAGCAGCACCGTCTCTAAGAAGATAGGTATCATCCACCTTGTCACACTGCAGTTCCGGCATGGGCACTGGATCCATTTTGGGAGGCGCAGCTTCACCGTTCCTGAGCAACTTACGTGTATTCTTGCAATCATCGCTGGAGCAACCGAAGTACTTGCCGAAGCGACCTGTTTTTAACTGCATCTCTGCGCCACATTTATCGCATTCAATGACTGGGCCGTCGTAACCCTTTATTTTGAATTCGCCAGCCTCTACCTCAAATCCAGAACAATCCGGATTGTTTCCGCATAAATGTATTTTTCGCTCGGTATCAATGAGGTAACTATCCATAGCCATGCCACACTTCTCACATCGTCTCTTGGTGCGAAGAATCCTGGATTCTTCTTCATCGTCTCCATTTACACTAGTAACTTCGTCACCCGGTACAAGGTTAATGGTGCTCTTACATCTTTCTTTTGGCGGCAGTGCATAACCTGAACAGCCGAGGAAAACTCCGGTGCTGGCCGTCCGGACATTCATCTTGCGGCCACATTGTGGACAGTCAATATCGGTTATGGAGGGGTCATTGGCGCGCATGCCTGTTTCTGGATGACTGGCCTTGTCCAGTTTTTTGTCAAAGTCTTTATAAAATTCATTGAGCAGGCTCTTCCATTCGATATTTCCATCGGAGACTTTGTCCAATGACTCTTCCAACTCAGCGGTAAAGCCATAGTTCATCAGGTTCTCAAAATTCTCGTTCAACCGATCGGTCACCAGTTCCCCGATTTTCTCGGCATAGAACCGCTTATTTTGCAGCGTCACATAACCACGATCTTGGATCGTAGTAATAATTGAAGCGTAGGTAGAGGGTCGACCAATACCGCGTTTTTCCAATTCCCTGACGAGGCTGGCCTCACCATAACGAGGAAGTGGCTTGGTAAAGTGCTGCGAAGGTAGCAACTCAAGCAGGTTCAACGTCTGGTCAACCTGATAGTCAGGCAGGGGCACTTCATCTTCCGTGCGACCTGCCGCTTGTTGAACTCTGGTAAAACCATCGAAGCGTACTATTCTGCCACGAACCCTGAGTTCCATATCTGCCGCTTCGACAACGACGGTGGTGCTGGTGAATTGCGCGTTGGGCATCTGGCAGGCTACAAACTGTCGCCAGATCAATTCATACAATCGTTCCGCATCCCGCTCCATCCTATTAAGGGAAGTGGCTTTCACCGCAACATCGGATGGGCGAATGGCTTCGTGTGCTTCCTGTGCCCCTTCTTTACTCGAATACAATCGAGGCTTGTCCGGCAGGTATTTCTTACCATATTCAGATGAAATCAACTCACGGCAATGTGTGACTGCCTCGGCACTGAGATTGGTGGAGTCCGTTCGCATGTAAGTAATGTACCCGGCCTCATATAACCGTTGCGCCATCATCATGGTCTTCTTAACACCGAACCCGAGTCGGGTACTGGCAGCCTGCTGAAGGGTCGATGTGATGTAAGGCGCTGTGGGCTTGGTTTGCGTTGGTTTGTCTTCACGATTTTTCACAGTGAAGCTGGCATCATTCAGCTTTGCGAGCGCAACGTCTGCCTGTTCCTTGTTGGTAGGCCTGAAATTTTTACCTGCTTGCTTAACTACCTGGAATTTAACCGAATCGTCACTTTTTGAACTATCCGTGCCTTGTGCCAGATTGGCGAATATCTCCCAATACTCTTCCGGAATGAAGGCCCGTATTTCTCGCTCTCTTTCAACTATCAGTTTTACAGCAACAGACTGAACCCGACCGGCTGACAGCCCCCGAGCAATTTTTGCCCAGAGTAGAGGTGAAACCATGAAACCAACTACCCGATCGAGAAACCGTCTTGCCTGTTGGGCGTTAACTCGATCCATGTTGATATCACCGGGATCTGCAAACGCTTCCTGGATAGCCTTCTTTGTAATTTCGTTAAAAACGACCCGACGATAACGACTTTCATCACCACCAATAGCTTCTCGCAGATGCCATGCGATAGCTTCCCCTTCCCGGTCAAGGTCAGTGGCGAGATAAATAGTCTCAGCATCCTTGGCATACTTTTTCAGGTCACTGACCACTTTCTCCTTACCCGGCAAAATTGTGTAATTCGCTTTCCAGCCGTGTTCAGGATCAATGCCCATACGCGCGATAAGTTGTATTTTTGCTTTTTTTGCCTGGTGGATTTTCTTCTGAACCGGATCCATCTTTCGGGTTTCAGCCGCTGCTTTGGCGCGCGCCTTGGTATCGACTTTCCCTTTCGAGCCGCTGGTAGGGAGGTCGCGGATATGACCAAC
>JAPUGI010000013.1 GCA_027292925.1 Gammaproteobacteria bacterium | reverse complement strand
CGAATGCGTACGCCAAACTCCAGCTCGACTTGCAGAATATCCGGCGAGTCGGTGGCGCTGGTGACTTTAAGTCCTCTCGCGGTCAAGCTTTTTTTTGCTTCTCGCGGATCCCTCGACTGCAAAACCAGGGCGTACATGCCTTCGCGGTCGGCTGCCAAAAATGCGGAGACAGATTTTGCGAAGGGGCGGTTACTATCCTCAACCGAGACCAGTTCGATCACCCCACCATATGCTGGTATGCAAATCGCCGATCGCACACCACGTCCGTCATCGATCGTCGTTGCAGCGACGCCCATCGCCAACTTTTTTCCGTACACGTCCATGGCGTGATCCAGATCTTGAACCGCGATGATTACCCTTGCGATACCAGAGAGCCCAGGAGGGTCACCTTCGACACCTGGGTCCCGTGCTTGAAAAGAGTTCACCGGGTAGACCCGGATCAGGACGCCATGTGTCGAATTGGGATGAATGTCGCGGCCACCGGCCCCGTCCATCAGCGGAATAACATTGAGTCCGCGACGGGTAAGGTCTTTGGCCTCGGCGTTCGGATCCGGAGCTTCCAGCATGAGCGCAAAAAGCCCTTCACCGCGGCGGTCCAGAAACCTCTGCAGGCTCTGACTGAGAGGTGCCCCGGGATCTGCAGGTGACATGAGTTCAATGTTGCTACCTCCTTTGGGAACACACATGGCCAATTTCGCCCCCAGATTGTCAACGCTACTCTCCGACAGGTCGATGACGGGCATTCCAAACTTGTCCCTGAAAGTAGATACCGTCGCGGAGAAATCATGCACGGCAATGGCTATTCTCGGCATCCCGGTGATCATGAGGCACTCCTTTTGGGTGTGTGGTGCAGACTACAATTTTCCCAGTAGCTGCGTTTTTGACTCGCATGAGCATACATAGAAACGTAAACAGACACCAGATAGAAACGTGGCGTGAACACCAGGACAATATTCCGTTTATGATATTGTTCGGGTGTTTGATGGAGAGGAAATAGCCGGTCTCCACTTCAGTTTGGGCGAAAAGTGTCAGGTGAAAATTCCAACACGACAACTATGTGTCCCGGCCTAATTTGGATATTTAGTCAGACACACTGTGTCAGGAATTTACGACTAATAAGGAACAAAACATAAATGGCAGATTTAAAAGACAAACGCATTATCATCACGGGCGCAGCAAGCGGTATAGGGCGTGCGACTAGTATGCTAGCGGCAGCAAAAGGAGCGATGGTCGTCGCAGTGGATCTTAACCGTGAGGTCGAGGAAACCGTGAGCACTATCGAAGCAGCTGGCGGTCGTGCGATTTCAGTTCAAGCCGATGTTAGTGAAGAAGAAGCCGTTGAAGGATTTATTAAGCGATGCGTTAACGAGTTCGGTGGAGTTGACGGTATTTATGCAAATGCTGGCATTGGTGGTGGCGGAAAACCGTTTCTTGAACTCAACGTGGAGGACTGGCAACGGACGCTTGGCGTCAACACCATCGGTGTATTTCTGTGTATCAAACACAGCGTCCCACATTTTGTAGCTCAACAGAGTGGTTCGATTGTGTGCACAGCAAGTGTTGCCGGACTTCGCGCCAACGCTGGTGGTGTAGATTACAGTGCCAGCAAAGCTGGCGTCATTAGCATCGTGCAGACCGTGGCTTACCAGCTGTATGGATCAGGTGTGAGGATCAATGGTATTTGTCCCGGTCTTATTGAGACAGGAATGACCGAGCCCATATTTGCGCAAGCCAGGTCAAGAGGTTCAGAACACCGAATTGGCCAGATAAACCCTACGAAGCGATTTGGCCAACCCAGTGAGATCGCCGAAATGGCCTGTTTTCTGCTGAGTGATGCGGCGTCCTACGTTAATGGGCAGGCGATTCCGGTTGACGGTGGACTGTCAGCTTCGCATCCGTGGGTTTTCCCACGAGGTGAGAGAGCGGAGATGTAGTCCAACCATACAGACCTTTTCCTTAGCGGTTAACAGCCCAATACATGCTATGGTCAGACCAGAGCATTGGGGGGCAACATGACTGAATCGGGGGAAAAGCCTGACATTGGCGATGTCGAAGCCAAAACAGGCGGGCTCTACGCGCACTATGTGCTTGCGGTGCTGGTTCTTGTCTACGTATTCAATTTTATAGATCGTAATATACTCTCCATTCTTGCAGAGGACATTAAGGCTGATCTCGGGGTAACAGACGCCCAGATCGGTTTTCTGTACGGTACCGTGTTCGCAGTATTTTATGCTGTCTTTGGCATCCCCCTTGCTCGATTCGCTGATGTCTGGGTTAGACGAAGCCTGATTTCAGGTGGGCTTTTGTTTTGGAGTGTGATGACAGCACTATCTGGAACTGCCAGGTCATTCCCGGCCCTGGCCGTGTATCGGATTGGCGTCGGTATCGGTGAAGCGAGTGCATCCCCGGCAGCCTATTCTCTGCTCTCGGATTTATACCCAGTGCGTCAACGCGCGACGGTAATAGCAATTTACTCCGCTGGCGTTTATATCGGCGCGGGTATTGGGCTCTTCCTCGGTGGCTATATCTTGGACTACTGGTCCACCACCTATCCGATCGATGCGCCGTTTGGTCTTAAGGGCTGGCAGGTATCTTTTATGGTTGTGGGTTTGCCGGGCATTTTGATGGCGCTATGGGTCCGGACATTAAGAGAACCCGTCCGTGGCGCCAGTGAGGGCTTGGTTGCTGAAACACATCCCGCACCATTTAAGTTGTTGGGGACCGAATTGGCGTCTGTTATACCACCACTCAATCTGATCACGATTGTACGGCTTAAAGCGTCCCTTAAAGTCAATCTGGCTGCTGCTTTGGCAATAGCGCTGGCTGCATGGCTACTTATTTCGCTAACTGGCAGTACGGCTCAGTGGATTGCCATCGGTTTTGGGGTCTACGTCACCTTTTCCTGGGCGCAATCGCTCAAAGTGCGTGACCCGGCAACCTTTGCAATGATGTTCCACTCCAGGGCTTTTATTTTTACGATGATCGCTTTTCCAACTGTTGCCTTCGTTACTTATGGGGTTGGTTTTTGGACGGCACCCTTACTGATGCGAGTGCACGGCGCCAGTGCGGCAGAAGTAGGCCTCTACATTGGAGGTGGCAGTGCCTTGGGCGGGATGTTGGCAGTAACCAGTGGTGGATTTCTTGCGGATAAACTTAAACAGCGATTCGCAACGGGTCGGCTGATGATTGGTTTCCTCGTCGTCATTGGAACTGTCCCTATGGTCTTGTGGATGATCAACACCGATAGCCTGGTGACTGCATTCTGGCTGAATTTTTTCTATCACATTCCGAGTGCGCTTTGGGCGGGAATTCCACCCAGTACCGCAGCGGACCTGGTTATGCCGCGGATGAGAGCAGTGGCGGGTGCCTATTACATTTTGGTTAATACGTTTGTTGGTCTTGCCCTGGGTCCGTATGTCATTGGTCAATTGAGTGACGTGTTTCAGTCGTCGGGTTTGACTGAAGCTGAGGCGCTTCGTTCGGCGATAACCTATTCAATGTTAATATTTGTTGTCACCATCTTCTGCCTGATAATGGCAATGCGATACTTGCCGAAGGATGAAGCAACCCGACTTGAGCGAGCCCGGGCGCTGGGTGAGTTCTGACCCCTTGATCATAGGTCAACCTGCAATTTGCCGCATAGCCGATAGCTTCGATCGAAATTCCACAGATCCGACTTGAGACGCATTGGGTTGACTTGAAAATTGGGCAATCACGACTTCAGTTGACCGATTGATATAGATGACTTGCCCGTGGACACCGACTGCAGCATATTCTCCCTTGTCCGCATCGAGAATCCACCACATGTTTTTGTAATATTTCCAGGCTTCATTCTGATAGAAATCATTGTTGGAATATCGTTTGCGGTCAACATCGTCGACCTTCAGTGTTTCGTCAACCCAGTGCGCGGGTAAAATTTGCCGATTATTAGCTTTTCCCCGGTTGAGTATTAAACGACCAAACAATGCCGCATCCCGAAGGGTGGACAACATACCACCGGTAGCAACGGGCATATAGGCTCTGTCTACAACAAGTGCGGCATCGTGGTACGTGCCTAAATTTGACCAGATTCGGTCAGCAATAAAATCATGGAGCGGCATACCGGATAAGCGAGCGATTATCCAGCCGATGAGGTCAGCATTGGCAGAGTTGTACTCAAAAACTAACCCGGGTTCGTTCCCTGCTTCTTCCCTGATGAATTTGGCAAGGAAATCGTGAACGCCATAGATTTCTACTTCAGAAGGTTGCACGTCCTGTGCGCCCGGCAGATATGCCATGCCTAAGGCTGGTGCGTAGTAACGAAGAAATTCAGAGTCCGGGTCAACATAGTTTTCTTTAAACGCGATGGCACTGGCATGGTTCAAGACCTGCTGGATGGTGGTGCGCTCAAATCCTGAGCCCTTGAGTTCATCAATGTACTTGGCGGGTGAAGCGTTCAGGTCAATATCGTGTTCGTCCATCAAGACCCCAAATGCAGTACTGACCAAGGATTTGGTCATTGAAAACCAGATGTGCCTTTGGTGTTCTGAGAAACCATTCCAATATGCCTCATAAGCAATGGCGTCTCCGTGCAGTACAAGAAACCCATCGGCACAATACTTTTCCAACAACTTGTCAAGCGGCAGATTGTCTCCGTTCACGTCCTGAACCACTCGTCCGGCGAAGTCATCGGATTGCGAAATATTGAGTTCTGGCAGGTCTCCACCACGGGGTAACATGGCTGTATGGGTAGTTGACTCCGCGTTACGAAAACCCCAGGTGCTAAAAGGCAATTGCATATAGTTAGCGAAAGTCACCTGGCTCTCACGTCGCGGGGGGAACCCCTGCATTACATCAGGGTGGTTAGCTATCATGATGTTTCCATTTTTTATGATTCTTCAGACGATGCCATAGTCTACATGGCTCTTACCCGATTTCGGGATCATTTTCTTGCTGAAAGATGAAAGTCGGCTGTGAAGAGCGTATTTGGAATTCGTTTCGTGAATAACCTAACAATGCTTTTTCTGTTGTTGATTGACAACAAGTAGCAGAAAAACCGAATATGTAAGCATTACGTTAAGTAAATACGAAACAGGAAGGAGAAAAGTAATGCCTAATCTCGCGGATGATCTGAATAACCTGGCGATGTCTGAAGAAGCACAGCCGCTGTTTGATGCTGTTAAAAAGCATATTGATGACAACGTGGCACCGATTGTTGAGGAGTTCTATGCACTCAACGATGAAAAGGAGGATCGATGGACCTGGCATCCTCGGCAACTTGAGTTGCTCGATGGTGCCAAAGCCAAGGCTAAAGAATCAGGGTTGTGGAATTTTTTCCTGCCGGATGCGGATACCGGGGAAGGACTGAAGAATCTGGATTATGCCTATATTGCAGCGGAACTCGGCCGCCATCCACTTTCTTCGGAAACGTTGAACTGCAGCGCACCGGACACCGGAAACATGGAGGTGCTGGAACGTGTCGGTACTCCGGAGCAGAAAGAAAAATGGCTTAAACCTTTACTCAATGGTGAAATTCGCTCCGCTTTTGCGATGACCGAGCCTGGCCTGCCTTCATCAGATGCCAAGAACATCAGCACCAGAGCTGAACTCGACGGTGATGAGTGGGTGATCAACGGCGAGAAGTTTTACATCTCGGGTGCTGGTGATCCTCGCTGCAAGATAATGATTACCATGGTGAAAACCGACCCCGATGCGGCACCCAGCAGGCAGCAATCCCAGATCCTGGTGCCAATCGACACACCGGGAGTCAATATTCTAGGACCCATGCACGTTTTCGGCTCGGATGACGCGCCTCATGGGCACATGCATATCAAGTTCGACGATGTGCGAGTGCCTAAAGAAAACATATTGCTGGGTGAGGGACGTGGTTTTGAAATTTCACAAGTTCGCCTGGGACCCGGCCGTATCCATCATTGCATGCGTTCTGTCGGCCAGGCGGAAAAAGCGCTTGAATTAATGGTGAAGCGCGCGGCCAGCCGGGAAGCGTTCGGCAAGCCCATCGTGAAACTCGGCAAGAACCTTGAGGTTATTTCCAGAGCGCGTATAGACATTGATGCCTGCCGTTTGATGGTATTGCGTGCCGCAAAGGCGATGGATGTGCTGGGTAACAAAGAGGCTCGGGTCTATGTAAGCGCAGTTAAAGCCATGGTGCCCGAGAAGGTCTGCAATATTATCGATCAGGCAATCCAGATGCACGGTGCAGCCGGAGTCTCACAGTGGACCCCGCTTGCGGGTATGTACACCGGCCAGCGTACCCTGCGATTAGCCGATGGTCCGGATGAAGTCCACCATATGGTAGTCGGACGTGCGGAAGTCCAAAAGTACGGGATGTGGTAAGCGATGTACTAAGAAAGTAGTACGAATAAAAAGGGTAGCCTAAAGCTACCCTTTTTATGGCTAGCGAGCTACGCTTAGGCACGACGTAAAGTGTAACATTTTGAGCTGGAGCCGGTCTTTAATAGCAAGAAGACCTAATCGTTAAACGCCATGCGAGATACAAGACCCTTACTGTTACAAACAGATTTTCCACCGATTTATCGACGCAAGTTAGATACGCTGCAAGTCAACCTTGGTTACCTGTGTAATCTCACTTGCACCCATTGCCATGTGAATGCGGGGCCTACCCGGACTGAACTGATGGATGCCGGTACCGTTGATGTTGTGCTCGAGTACCTTGAGCGGAGCGCGATAAAAATCCTGGACCTGACCGGTGGATCACCGGAAATGAATCCTGAATTCAGGCGATTGGTTGAGCAGGCGCGAAAGCTTGATGTCACCGTCATGGATCGTTGTAATCCGACGATTTTGGTGGAACCGGGTTATGAGTACCTACCGGAGTTATTCGCTGAAAACCAACTCATTGTTATCGCTTCCTTACCTTGTTATCAGGAACAGAATGTAGATCGTCAGCGGGGCAAAGGTGTTTACCGGGACAGCATTCAAGGACTTTTAAAACTGAATGAAATTGGATATGGCAAATCAGGTTCAAACCTGGTTTTGAACCTTGTCTATAACCCGGATGATCCAATCTTGCCTCCGATGCAAGATGCCTTGCAAGAAGACTACAAGCGTGAACTGTTTAATGATCATGGCATCGTGTTTAACGAACTATTTACACTGGCTAATATGCCCATCAGCCGATTTGGTGCCAGACTTCTCGCTAATAACGAATATTTTGATTATATGGCATTGCTGCGGAATTCCTTCTCGGAAGCTAATCTGAAGACAGTTATGTGTCGGACACTGATTAGCGTGGACTACCAGGGTTTCGTATACGACTGCGATTTTAACCAGATGTTAGCGATGCCACTATTGCTGACAGACAAGCCAAAAACTCATCTAAGAGACGTTATGTCTCGCGATATTGAAGGTTTGCCGATATCAACTGGTGAACATTGTTATGGCTGTACCGCAGGTCAGGGTAGCAGTTGTGGCGGAGCGCTTAACTAATGTCAATATCAATTATTATTCCTGTACTAAATGAATCAGACCACATTGGCGAGCTCCTGAGTTGCCTGCCAGGTAGTGTTGAAACTATTGTCGTCGATGGCGGAAGCACAGATTCCACGGTTGAAATAGCCACTTCTCGCGCAGACCAGGTGCTTACCAGCGAAATTGGTCGGGCAACTCAGATGAATGCAGGCGCGGCTGTCGCACGCGGAGAAATCTTGCTGTTTCTTCATGCCGATACTTCTTTGCCGAAAAACTTTGTTCATCACCTGCAACTATTCCGTTTGTCGAGCCAAGCCTGGGGTCGGTTTGATGTCAGGATCGACAGCAATAACCTCATGTTTCGGATTATCGAGACGATGATGAATTTTCGTTCCAGAATGACCGGTATTTGTACCGGGGATCAGGGGATGTTTATTAAACGATCCGCATTCAAGGAAGTAGGGGGCTTCCCGCAAATTGCCTTGATGGAAGATATTGAAATCAGTAAACAACTAAAAAAGATCTCAAGACCTTTTTGCATACATGAACCTGCGGTCACTTCTGCGAGGCGATGGCTGGATGCCGGGAAACTGCAAACGATATTTCTGATGTGGCAATTGAGGTTTCAATATTTTCTGGGAGTATCGCCCGAACGCCTGATCAGGCAATATGACAAGTGAAATATCCGGATTCAAAGATCCTGGTTTTTTGTAAAGCGCCACTGCCGGGTACGGTTAACACTAGATTGTTGCCTGTGTTAAGTGCATCAGAAGCGGCAAGTCTACATGAAAAACTTGCCCGCCGAATTCTCGATTGTTGCCTGGACAGTAAACTGGCCAATATTGAACTCTGGTGTTCACCAGACACGAGCCATAGTTTTTTCCACGAATATCGCGATCGGGGCATACCACTATTTCAGCAACAAGGCGCTGATATTGGCGAACGGATGTGCCATGGTGCGCTACATTCTCTTGGCGATGGAGGAATAGAGAAAGTTATGATCATTGGTACTGACTTGCCAACACTGGATAGCGATTATCTTGAAGATGCGTTAGAAAAACTTGTCGATCATGATGCGGTACTTGGCCCGGCAGAAGACGGTGGTTATGGCCTTATAGGTTTCAAGCAAGTGCGCCCTGAAATATTCAAGAATATGGCCTGGAGTACAGATGAAGTCTGCGCGGAGACATGCCGTCGATTAGATAGCTTAGGAGATAGCTGCTCGCTCTTACCTCTCCTGTGGGATGTCGATCGACCCGGAGACCTAAAAAGGATGACGCGTCACCTAACTCAATCGGGCCAATAGCAGTTCTCGATCGGACAGAGATCAAGAATTTAGTAAAGCTAATGCTAATCTCGACTAGAATCCTGTCCTTGATCTTGCTCTATCGATAGAAGTCTAGCCGAATACAGATACATTGGGTTTCCAGTGAGGGATTATCGGTCACCCCTCGACTGTGATGCTTAGCGGTTTTGGTTTTTCAGCTTTAGGTATGGTTATCACAAGAACCCCGTTTACGGATTTCGCCTTGATAGCGTCTTCTTTAGTGGACTCCGGTAATGTAAATTGCCTGAAGAAAGAACCACGGATTCGTTCGCGACGTCTGTAGCCGTCCTTCTCCGTGTCTTTTTCTGAAGATCTTTCACCTTTGATGGTGAGTACCCCGTTATGCAAGGTTACATCTACCTCTTCAGGAGTAACACCAGGCAAGTCTGCTGATACTGTGAATTCTGTATCAGTTTCTTTGATGTCTACCTGGGGTGACCAGTTGGCGGTTGAGTAAGCGATTGGCTCTCGTGTATATCCTGGTCGATTGTCGAATACGCGACTTAATTCCCTGTGAATCTCATTAAGCGCCCTAAATGGTAATATCTGGCTCATTTTCTATCCTCTCCTGTTAAGGAATATTTTGGTGATACCTTGTTTGTAAGGTCAATTGCCGTGGATTCAAGAGGAAGTTTGAAAATATTCTGCACAGACAAATTGATCAATATCGATTGAACAATCTGGAGATGCCTCTAGGTTAGGATAGGACAGTCATTGCAGCTACTGTTCGGCTCATCCTCAGCTGGTGGGAGTACCGGGAAGAAATTCTGCTTAATTTGGCGGTCTCACTTTGCCGATGTAAGCTAGATTTCGATTCAGTTGTGCGTAGTCGATGCCATAGCCGACCACAAATTCGTCAGGTATTTCGAATCCAATCCATCGCACGTCAACCTTGACCTCCCGTCTTGATGGCTTGTCCAGCAAGGCGCAAACCTCCATTTTTTTAGGGCCGCGTGACTGAAGTAGACTCAGAACATGGTGCATCGTGTGGCCGGTATCGATGATATCCTCGACCAGTAATACATCGCGGCCCTCAATCTCGCCTCGTAAATCCTTGAGGATGCGCACCTCTCGGGAGGACTCCATGGTATCGCCGTAAGACGAAACTTCCATAAAATCAACCTCCACCGGCATTTCCAACTCTCTAACGAGATCAGCAATAAACACAAACGAACCTCTTAGCAGACCGATGACGATGAGCTTCTCAGTATTTTCAAAATAAGTGCCGATGTCTTTTGCCAGGCTCTCGACCCGGGCTGCAATTGATTTCGCAGAAATCAGCTCATCTATCTCGTAATCGGATTGGGGGTCCATGGATAATTTCCGTTTTGGTTTATCCGCGGGCAGTGCAGTTAACCATCTGTCTTACGCGAGTCCCTGGCATTCTGCATAGCGGAGCGCAGCGTATAGTCTCTTTTCAACTCTGCCTCTGTGGATTGTGCGGAGAGTTCGCCGACACGAGTGTAATTTCCCTTATCGTACGCCTGGCGAAACTGCTTTAGACTTCCCCATGGTTCATCAATACGGCCACGAGCGCCCAGCCCAAAGCCTTCAACAGTACCACCGTAGACGAGTGCTTGAAATCCCATCCGGTGCAAAAGCTTTGGACTAGCGGATTCAAGAACCTCGGGTGATACGGAAAGCACCCAATTTTCCTGCGAGCGCATCCATGATTTGACATTGCTCATGGTCGCGACAACCCGCCGCTCTTGAGTTCGGTTAACGCCAGTGCCATGAAGCAATCTGCCATCGAAGAGTACGATTGTACCGGCTCGGGCTTCGAGGTTGATCGCAGGAGGAAGCTCGCCAATGACACCGGCACTCCCGGCCTGTGCCATCACTTTGTGTGAGCCTGGAATGAGTAGTGTGCTTCCATTTACATCATTGACGTCCTGTGGAATATACATCGTGTTGAAGAGGGCTGGTGCTTCCTGGGTTTGCCAGGGTAATAGTGGGCCCTGGTCGATGTGCAGCCCCTGTGGGTAGCCACCTGGATCAGCACCATTTGACAGGAAACTATGACAAATCCAACCTTTGCCCAACGTTTCATCCATAATCTGTTCAATCAGTGGACCTGCCTGAACAGCCTCAGGATTTTGCTCGATACACTGTGCAAAACATTTACCTTTGTTAACAAGCGTATTCACGTATTGACCCGAAGGCGTCGGTTGGTGCATGCCCGCCATGCGCTCACCTTCCGCCTGCTCCAACAATCGATGCCTAAATCGATCACACTGGGCTTCAGACATGCCATCTTCGATTAGACAAAACCCCCACTCACGCAAATCGCGCCGCATCTCATCGATGTCTTTGGTGGCTATTGGCAGGTCAAACTTTTTCCAATAGTCATGTTTGCGCGCAACCGTCGTATCCCAGTATCGGCCGGTGCCCCATTCCAATGGCTTCTTAACATCCGGAGGAAGCAGCCACGGATTGTTTTCGAGCATGGATTTAAATGGTTCGCCGGATTTGAGGAAGTCGGTATAGAGTTGTTTTTCTCGAGGAGAACGGGCTTTCACTTCCTCTGCTGTGAATTCTAGTGGTATTGACATTGTCAGCGACCCTTGCGTCGTAAATGCTACCAGCGAACATTACCAGAACCTTTTGGAGACTTGTAACTTATGTATCCATCCGTTCATCGTCAATGTTTGATAAGGGAATATTATAATTCGATAGTTCCAAAATATTAGTATAAAAATTAAATTTATTGACAAATGACTATAATTCGATAATATTGGAAATATAGTATTGTAAAGAAGAACGGCGATGACTCAGAGATTTCAACTGGCACTGAATGTAGAGAATCTGGAAACTGCGATTGATTATTACGGCAAACTGTTTGGTGCCCAGGTGAACAAACGAAAACCGGGTTATGCGAATTTTGCCATCGAAAATCCACCGCTCAAACTCGTGCTGTTTGAAAACCCCGGGGCAACTGAGCGCATCAATCACCTTGGAGTTGAGAATTTCGAACAAGCCGATGTTGATTCCGCCATCGAACGGTTCACAGCAGCTGGAATTGCAGATGAGCAGGAAGTTGCTGAAACCTGTTGCTATGCACGGCAGAACAAAATCTGGTCAACGGACCCGTCAGGAATACGCTGGGAATGGTATCGCATATTGGAAGATGCTGAAGATTTTAGTAGTCCTTCGCTTCCTCCGCTTGAGGAGGCTGGTGTTTGTTGCGCTAATGCACCCGTTTGAGGGTGACCCCACATGCTCCACTGCAACAGTCTTCCAGGAGGTGGTCTATCAGAGACCGCATAGTTGAGAGGTTGGCCCTGTAAAAGACGGATCTGCCTTCTCTCCTGGACGTGATGAGACCCGCGTTGGTCAGTTCCTTTAGATGAAAAGAGAGGGTTGGTGGTGGTACTTTGAGTTTCTTCACCAGTACGCCGACCGACAGACCGTCATGGTTGCTTTCGGGTTCATGCGCTTTTACAAGTTCCCGAAAAATCTTAAGGCGTGTCTCCTGGGCAAGAGCCGCAAGAGCTGATACAGCTTTATTTGCTTTCATAGTTCCAAAGTAATTGAATTAAATTGTGCTGTCAAGTTGGGCAGGTCGCGTTTATTCGATGATACATTCTGCCTGCTCCAGTACAACACGATTCTCAATGAATCCGAGCTTTTCAATTTCGACACGGACCACATCGCCTTCTTTTAGAAACTGTGGTGGTTTCATCGATAAGCCGACTCCGGCCGGTGTGCCCATAAACAAAACATCACCTACATCGAGAGTGAATGCCTGGGTCAGATGGGCAATGGCATCATAGCAATCAAAAATCAGGTGTTTGGTGTTGGAGTGCTGGCGTTGTTCACCATTAACATAGGAATGTATGTCGAGATTGTGCGGATCACCGACCTCATCCGCTGTGACCAGGTAAGGACCGATGGGTCCATGAGTGTCAAACGACTTGCCGATCTGCATGGTCTGGGCGCGCATCTGCCAGTCCCGCACGCTGACGTCGTTACCACAGCAGAAACCGGCGATAACCTCATGGGCTCGTTCCCGTGGTACATGTTTGCACCGCTTGCCGATGATCAGGCAAAGCTCGGCTTCGTAATCGAGAAGCGTGGATACCGAAGGCAGATTGATATCACCAAGTGGCGCGTTGATGCAGTTATGCTGCTTATTAAACCATAACTGATGCTTTGGTTTGTCCATGCCACTTTCTTCGATGTGATCTCCATAGTTCAGCCCGATGGCCAATACTTTGCCTGGATCAGGTATGGGTGCATCCAAGGTTGCGAGCGAGAAGTCAATTACCTCGGACGCTGTTTCCGCGAGGTCCCGGACTCTAGCTATCGAACTTTCACCTTCGTCTAATAGGGCTTTCATGGAGACAGGGGGCCCGGTCAATTGGCTAAGATCGACTATACCGTCATCACGGGCGATACCAATGCTTGGGGTTGCATTGCCTTCAGTTGTAAAAGTAACTAATTTCATAAGTTTCTCTATCTCCTTTTATTACCTCAATGTTTGCGTTCCAGCCAGCTCGCTATCTTTATCAAAATTGACACGATTCATTTGCCGATTAAATAACACTGCCAGGCACAGACAGAAGAGGGCCAGGCCAAAAAACATCGTCCCCAGCGTCTGGTAGTTTGAGGCAGTAACGATGTTGGCCGCCAGAAATGGAGCAGTAGCGGCGCCCAATAGATTAACGCCGTTGGCACGTGCAGCCCAACGGCCGTCTGCATCGAGTCTGGCACAGGCACCCACTAGGTAGGGAAAGGCAATAAAGAAGCCGAAACTGAAAGTACATAGAAAGACACCATAGATAAGTTGTGACTCGGTTTGGTAGATAACCAAACCAGCTGTGCCCATTGTTAATATTCCCACGGCAATCGGGTAGATGCGTGGGATTCTTGCTCCGAAGATTGCGGCCAGGATTGCTCCACCGAGCCCAGAGGCCTGTGCCAGCGCCAGTAACAATCCGATATCACCATCATTCATACCAAGATTGGTACCACTGCGTTCACTAAAAGCCCAAACGCCGCCTTCGATAACACAAAAAAGAAATAGTAGACCTACACCAAGGATACCGAGAGCAAGGTAAGGATCCGTTTCTGCTGGCATGCTGGTATCTTGCTGAATTTTCTTAAATGGTTCTGTGGGAAGCAAAAACAGTAGCGGAAACAATACCAGCGTAGCCAATGTAAACAGCCCCACAAAACCGTTGAACATCCAAAGTGATTTGGCATATCCCATAGCTGATAACACCATGATCATAATCAGTGTATTAATCGCTAGCATCATACCGACAATCCGGTCCGGGTCTGCCATACGGCTTATCAAGGCACTGGTTGCCGCCAGGCAGAGTCCAGCACCCGTGCCAGCGATGACGCGGGTGAGTGTTATTGTTAGGAAATCCTCAAGCCAGAAGGTAACCAGGTTGGAGACAAGGATGAGCAGAACGCCGGAGATTGCCAGATAACGTAGAGATACACGGTTGAGCCAGCGTGAAAGGAGGACGCAGGTGCTTGCCACTGCTCCGATCTCCAGGGTGCTGGTGAGTCCGGCCTGATTTTCGTTAAAGCCCAGCCCGTCTATCAGGCTACCAATATAAATGGGTGCGCTGAAGATTGCGAAGTTACCGAGGCTGAATCCTGCCAGGGCGCCGAGCATCAGTTGAAGTTCATGCCTGCTAAGAGCCATGTCGTTGTCTCTCTTTACAAAGAACAGCCGCGGGGGCGCCCCGTGGTTACTTCTACTAGCGACGATCCAGACGAAACATCAATCCTGTTTCCACCCAGTTGTCTTCACTGTCCAGATCCTTGTATTTTGAAAGATAAGCATCGACAACGACGCTACGCTCTTGCGGATCATTCACTGAAGTCGCGTTTAGTTCATATAACGAGGAACCAATTCGTGCGCGCACCTTGGAATTTGTATCAATAAACTCACTCCAGGTTGTGCCATCAGCCCCGGTAGCGATGTACAGATCCCGGCCGATTCCAACACTCCATATATTGATTGAATAGGGATCAGACGGACGAGTTTCCACCTGGATGACCTCGGGCACATCGGTCCAATCGAGTGGTGGGGTTTGCATCTGGCCAGACAGCTCCCCTCCGGGAATAACCGCCAAAGGATCACTACAACTTACAAACAGTGTTGCAACGAGTGTCAAACATAGCATCCGCATGACGCATAATCTCCAATTAGTCATCCACACTCCAGGATCGAAAGTAAAGCAGGTGTCCCACAGAATACCACCTGAAACTTGAACTTCAATTAAAAGAGGCTGCTCATGTTTTGAGACGTGATCACCGTCTGCTCCAGGAAGATATGACGGCAAGCAAGCATGAAGTTGCCATCTACCCGGCGCAGTACGTCTTTACGGTGGCCGATCCAGCTGTCCTCGTCGCTATCGAGACGGGTCCGATACAAATGAAAGTTAGCCTCAATAGTTATGTCATCATCCTGTATATCGACAATGCGAATATTGGTGACGAAATGACGAGTCCTCGACGGGGGATCCTCGGACCAGGCATTGCCAGCCGCCATTTTTTTTACACGAATTTCGAGATATTTCTTGTCATCATCGAAGAAAGCCATAGCGCCCGGCTTCGTAAATTCGTCATCAATTTCCCTGACCGTGGTTGTTCGCCGAATCGGCATCCAGTAGTGAACATCATCGGTGAGAAGAGCCAGCCAGTCATCAAATTTACGCTCATCCAGCAATCGGGCTTCGTGATATAGAAACTGTTCTACCTCGTGCTGCAACAACATGTTTTCTTGAATGTTCATCTCGTCCAGGGCCGCCATCAAATTACTCCAGAGGGTGCTGGCGAATGATTCTTGATCAACGATTCCCAACTATCGGCTTTCATCCACTCCTGCCAGGAACGATAGGTCCAACGTTGTCCGTGTTCGTTGACAACAGTTTCAATACTACTTTGTCCAGAGGGGTCTAGCTTCACCTCGTCGCGCCCTTTTCCCATCGTTAGTTGCACTGGTCTATTGCCCGTGACGGTGCCGATGGAAGCACGGGTACTATGACTCCAGTTTTCTCCATCATCCTGCTCCAGCAGACCTGCCGGACCGAAAAAGTGTGTTGCTGCCTGGATAAGATCTCTCCTTGCTGCTGGCGACATGGACTTTTCGGCAAAGGTAAACCACCAGAGTTCCGTTTCTAGTGGACCGCATGGAATTCGCAAGCACGCTTGAGTGCCGCCAAGGGTAATCCAGAGATTCGGGAATATATTGGGGTGGCCTCGCGAGCGTACCCCGACGGGTCCTAGTATCTCCCTCGCTTTACTGGTGGTTTTCCAGATGTTGTGATAGTCCCGCCTATTGGCGGATTCAGCCTGGTTTTTGCCGTGAAATCTCTCTTCAAGTTGCGCTTGCTTTTCCTCGCTCACACCAGGTCCACCAATGGCATGGCCGTATTCACCCAGCATCACCATCTGGTTCATCGGGTACATATCTTCAACAGTCATTACTCCTGTGCGTATCGCGGAACCATGGGTTACTTTTGGGTGATACCAATCAAAGAGGTTATCCACCGCCA
>JAPUGI010000129.1 GCA_027292925.1 Gammaproteobacteria bacterium | reverse complement strand
ATTGTGGCGGTGCAGGCACCGCAGACCGTCGTGGCACCGGTTTCGCGACTGAGGTCCTCGAGTGTCGATGCACCATGGACTATGGCCGACTCGATGGTTCTGCGGGTCAAGCCAAGGCACTGGCAGAGTACAGCTTCGGGACTTCTGGCTAATTGTGCAGGGGAAGGTTCCAGTAAGTGTCCGCTATCGGTAAATTGCTGAAGCGCCTCGAGGTCGACCAGTGTACGGTCCAGCAACACAGCATGCACCTGACCCAGTTCCTGCCACGGTCCTTCCACATGGACCCGCAGCAACCTGTCGTCGTGAGTCGTCAGGATGCGCAGGATCTCGCGCTTGTCATCACGGTAGATGAAGTCCTCGCACTCCACACCCGTGGGACTTTCCAGCGAGGCACTGTAAATCGACCGGTCGATAACGTGGTTGACAATGACCTCTCGGCCATCATCAAGGTGCACCACCGTCACGATTGCGGGTTGGCCGCGGAATTCACCGTCAAATACTGTAACCAGACCCCCGCTCATGGCATAAACACGGTTCACGGCGCCGAGGTACCCGTGCAGTTCTGGTGTCGATGCAGTGGCCTGTAGGAATTGTTCACGATCGAAGGTGACTAACTCTACAGCAGACACAGCGATGGCGTCTGCGCTGTGAGGACGATCTTCAAGCACTGCCAGTCCGCCGAACGTCTGCCCTTCGTGGAGCATGGACAAGATGATTTCCTCACCATCCTCCACGCGAGAGCGTTTCACAGACCCTGAACGGACGACATAAACAGCGGACGGCGGGTCGCCTTTGGCAACAATAATCTGGCCAGGTTCAAAGTGTTCTTCGCGGCTCCAGCCGTGCTCCTGGTCAAACAGAGCCAGTGCCCGATACATAACTGATTGTTCCACCAACGACAGCTGTTTATTTTGTCGATGGTGGACGATGTTCACCTGTTCCTCAATGGTGGGGTTAAGTTGTATAGCCTGCCGGAAGACCCCTTTGGGAACCACGAGTACTCGGCTATCACCCAGAGAGCGAACACTGGCACGGCGAATGTCCTCACCTGACTTGAGCAAAGCCCCTTCCCCTAAATGCGCACCAGTTTCCTCGTGTCGTTGGAGTATCACCTCCTCGCCATCGGTTTTTTTGAAGACCTCCAGCACGCCATCAACTAGCACATACATTTCATGACCGGCTTCTCCTTCGGCGAGGAGTATTGAGCCATTCGTGATTGAACGCAGTTCACAACCGGCAGCGATTAATTCACGGTCGGCATGGGATAGTGATGCAAAAAGCTCACAGTGGACAAGGACGTCGCTTAGATCTGGATTGACGTTTTCCTCAACCACTAAACCCTCTCCGAATTGTCGTGTATTGTCGATTGTCGGCGTTCACAGTGAACGTTCACTCACAAGAGTGATGGTTTGACCTGCCAGGACAGTTGTAAGCGTAAGGCATCGGAGCATTTTGAGGTCCTTATTCTGGAGAAAACTTTAACACTAATACTTTGGCTAGGTTGCAGCGGTGAGGGAAATCTTTCCTCGTCGCATCCAGAAAAGAGCTGCTGCCAATTTTCTCCGGGCGTCGTCTACGCTGCAGCCGTGTCCCATAATGATTCGCTCGATAGGCCACTCGAGGATTTTCTCTACGCTGGCTCCTGCTGCGTCGCGGTCCCTGGTGGTAAAACGCCACAGTTTGCTTTGAGCCAACTTTTTATAGGTACCGGTTATGCGAAAGACAAGAGGGGCAACCCAGCCCTTGGACTTATGTATGTTGAAGACCAGGTCGGTCACCACAAGAGAGTGGGTCGGCTTGTGAAAGAGCACCACTTCGTTGAAGCAGCTTCCATCAATATGCGCGATCTCTAGAGTGTTGCGCCAGGCATCTGGCACTGTGGTAGGGAGTACGCCTTCGTACTCGAGTTTGGGTTGTTTTGTTGCAACGGGGAGACCTTATGGGGGTCAATAACCGGTAGCGATTTAGGATATTGCCTATCGAGATGTTGCTCCTGAATCCCTAAGTTTTGTAGTAGTGGAGGAAGGCAAACTGGGAATGAACGACACAGAAACTTTCAATTTACTTCTCCTGTTCAGAATTCTGGAAGACAAACCGGGTCCGTTAGCAAACTTGCTGCGAAACTTCGATTCGCCGGGGGCTGTGCTGGATTCGACGTCGGTATCTGCTCTGGCTGCAGCAGGGATGACCAATCAGATTATCGAGCGCATTCGTGATCGAAATTCATCTGGTCGAAAGAAGGATGAACTCAACAGACGAGTCGATGCGGACCTCCGTTGGCTGGCTGAGACAGAAAACCACCTGCTGACCCTGGATGAACAGGGTTATCCGGCATTGTTGGCAGAGATTGCTGATCCACCGGTTTTGTTATTTTGTCGAGGTAATCTTGATGCCTTCATGACACTCAAGATTGCCATGGTGGGTAGTCGCAACCCCACTCGTATGGGAATAAAACATGCAGAAGATTTTGCTCGCCAGTTCGCGTCAGTCGGCATGGCTGTTACGAGTGGCTTGGCGTTAGGGATAGATGCGGCCAGCCATCGTGGTGCTTTGGCAGCTAGCGGTATTACGCTTGCGATACTTGGTACTGGTTGTGATGTTATTTATCCCGTGAGACACCGCAAACTAGCACACCTTATCGTCGAGCAGGGGTTGATTATTTCCGAGTTTCCACTTGGCATGGAGGCATACCCGAATAATTTTCCGCGTCGAAATCGAATTGTCACTGGCCTGTCACTCGGAACCCTTGTAGTTGAAGCGCAGGAGAAAAGCGGGTCGCTAATTTCTGCTCGTCTCGCAATGGAACAAGGACGTGAAGTGTTTGCGATTCCAGGTTCCATCCAATCACGGCAGAGTCGTGGATGCCACCAGCTGATTCGTGAAGGTGTGATGCTTACGGAAAATGTTGACCAGGTGTTGCAGGAGCTGGGCAGCCTTGCACAAATTCAGTTAAAGGAACGAAAGAAGCAGCCTGAAATTTTGTCACCCGCCAAGAAAGCCATCCTCGGTCATCTTGGCGCAGAGCCCCTGGTAATAGACCAACTATCCCACGCCCTTGGTGTGGACGTGTCGGAGCTGCTTGCAATACTGGTTGAACTGGAAATTGATGGCTGCGTTGTGAGTGAGGCAGGAGGGTATTGCCTGGCATGATCTTTGTGAAGAGTCTTTGTTAAGTTGAATCGCGAGATAGAGTGGAGTAACGTCCCCTTCCTTTTTCCAAGGGATGTGTTATGCCAGCCGTGTTTGTTGCCGTTCTAATGGGGTCAGATTCTGACTTGCCAGTGATGCAAGACACTGTCGATTTATTGGACAAGCTAAATATTGGCTATGAAGTTCGGATTACCTCTGCGCACCGTACTCCTGAGGATACTCGTGAATATGTGCAGGATGCCGAAAAAAGGGGATGCGCCGTATTTATCGCCGGTGCAGGCATGGCGGCGCATCTTGCGGGTGCTGTTGCTGCGCATACCATCAGACCCGTTATTGGTGTTCCTATCGACTCTGGTCCCTTGCAGGGATTTGACGCGTTGCTTTCAACAGTGCAAATGCCTGGTGGAATTCCCGTTGCCGGTATGGCCATTGGCAAATCGGGTGCAAAAAATGCTGCCTACCTTGCGGCTCAGATTATCGCCATTAACGACGAAGATCTGAAGAATGTCCTTGAAGATGAGCGTGCTGCAAATGCTGAATCTATACGGCAGAAAAACAGGGACTTAATCCGATAACCCCAGCCGCATGAATTACAATGTGATCAACCTAAGCAGCATAGTAGGGCGATACAATATCCAGCCCAAGAAGCATGCCCACTAGGCTTTCTAGTTGGCGCCTGGATCATGTGGTCAAACAGGTAAGTAGAGGTGCGGTCATTGCGTATCCCACGGAAGGCGTTTGGGGCCTAGGATGTTCTCCGTTTTCGCTGCCTGCTGTATCCAGGATTCTGAATCTCAAGAATCGATCCTGGGAGCAGGGTCTTATCCTGGTCGCCTCTACAACTGAACAATTCACTCCATTCTTAACTGGCTTGTCTGTAGAGTTACTAGTTGTGCTTGAACGTGATTGGCCAGGACCCGTTACCTACCTGGTACCGGATAATGGCTATTGTCCCTTGTGGATAAAGGGTAAACACAATTCAGTTGCGTTAAGGGTATCCAGCCATCCTGTGATACAGGATCTGTGTCGGCGCTTGCGATCACCTCTTGTGTCGACGTCTGCCAATCTCTCGGGTCGGAGACCTGCGACAAGGGTTTTGCAGGTCCGCAAGAATTTTCCACAAGGCATTGATGTTATTGTTCCTGGTACGGTAGGAGACAGTAATAGTGTGAGTGAGATCCGGGATTTGGCTTCCGGGAAAATTCTAAGAGCACCGAATTAATGGCTAAGAAAAGATTTGCGGTTCTGGGAAATCCAGTAGCCCATAGCCGGTCACCTGAGATTCACCAGGATTTTGCCCGTCAGACAGGCATGGAACTTAGCTATGAGAAAATCCTGGTGCCGACGGGTAAATTTCGAGAAGTTGCAACGGATTTTCTCGCCCTGGACGGAGTCGGGTTCAACATCACCTTGCCGTGTAAGGGCGATGCATTTGCGTTTGTCGATCACAAATCAAGTTCCGCCAGCAAAAGTCGAGCTGTTAATACCGTTAGTGTAGATAGCAATGGACAAATCCATGGAGACAACACAGACGGTCCCGGATTGGTTCGTGATTTAGTCCACAATCTTAATTGGAAGATTGAGGAGCAAAGGATCCTGGTACTGGGAGCAGGTGGGGCAGTTCGTGGCATCTTGTGGGATTTGCTGCAGGCCTCACCGCGATATCTCCACCTGTACAATCGAACTTTATCGAAAGCCCTGGTGCTGACGGAGCAGATGGCTGATGCACGAATGACCGCTGTGGACACAGGTGATTTGGAAGATTGTTACGACCTGGTGATCAATGGCACCTCAGCCGGACTGTCAGGTATGGTCCCACGTGTACCGAAAAAAGTCCTGGGTAAACATTCTCGCTGCTACGATTTGGTATATGGATCGGGAGCCACAGTTTTTAACAACTGGTGCAGCCAAATCAATGGATGTGAGGTTGCAGACGGTCTGGGTATGCTTGTGGAACAGGCCGCATTGTCATTTCATCTCTGGTTTTCCGAAGAAGTTCATACCGGGGAGCTGATCTCGACCTTGCGAAAAACTGGTTCATCCTGAGCAGGTCAAAATTTAATAGAAATTAGCTAATCCCGCGATACGACGGAGTTATTCGTGGCTTTCCGTGGACGGGAACCTGGTGTAGATGCTTTACTAATCCAGGACCGTATTGCCTAGCAAAAAAAGGTTTTATAGTAGGTACTTGTAGTAAATAATCCGAAAGGGTTAGTCTGTAAAAGTAATCTAATAGAATAGTTTCGGTTTGTGAATTTTAGGTTCGCTGATGGCTGCATGGACCTTTGCAATTGAACGATGGAGTTTCCCGAAGATGCATAGAGCGAAGCGGTGCAGATGGCTGGTTGCCTTGTCCCTGATGCTGTTTGGCAACGTTGTTTTGGCCGATTGGTCAGCAATAAACATGACACGGGGAGTGACTGAGATAAGTCGTCAGGTTTATCAGTTGCATATGATCATGTTCACGGTATGCGTAGTGATAGGTGCAGTGGTTTTTGGCGTGATGATCTATTCCATGATAATGCATCGAAAGTCATTGGGTGTGGAACCTGCGACATTTCATGAAGACACCCGGGTTGAAACATTCTGGACAGTGTTCCCTGTGCTCATTCTTGTCGGTTTGGCGATCCCTGCAACGACCACTTTGCGAGCCATGTACGACGCCAGTGATTCCGATATCGATATCAAGATAGTAGGTTTCCAATGGAAATGGCAATACACCTACCTCAATGATGATCCCGGTAAAGAAGTCCAGTTTATGAGTTCCCTGCTCACTCCCCAGGAAGAAATCTATAATCGCGCGGACAAACGCGAAAATTATCTTCTCGATGTGGATCACGCCATGGTGATTCCCATCAATAAAAGGATTCGATTCCTGATTACCGCTAATGATGTCATTCATGCCTGGTGGGTACCGGATTTCGCTGTCAAGAAAGACGCCATCCCCGGATTTGTTCATGAAACCTGGACGGTGGTTGAGGAACCTGGTGTTTATCGCGGTCAGTGTGCGGAACTTTGCGGTAAAGACCATGGATTTATGCCGATCGTGGTAAGAGCGGTTGAGCAGGGCGAATATGACAGCTGGCTAGTACAAAAACAGGAAGAGGCTCGTATCGCCTATGAGACTGTCGGTAAAGAATGGACCATGGATGAGTTGATGGAATCCGGTGAGCAGATATACCTGCAAAATTGTATGACTTGCCATCAGGTGAATGGTCGGGGGATCCCACCAGTATTCCCATCGTTGGTCGGTCAGGGAGTGTCCAAAGGCCCACTTGCTGCACACATCGATATGGTATTAAACGGAAAAGCAGGTACAGCAATGCAGGCATTTGCCGCACAGTTAAATCCGGCGCAACTGGCGGCTGTCATTACCTACGAGCGAAATGCCTGGGGCAACAACACGGAGGAGATAATTCAACCTCGCGAAATTAACGAAATGCTAACGGGTGGAGAAGGATGAGCGCAGTTACCGCAGAACACCACGACGGTTCTCGTGAAGATCAGCACCATGGCCCGGATAAAGGTATTTTGAGGTGGGTGTTAACCACGAATCATAAGGATATCGGCACACTTTATCTTTGGTTTAGCTTTCTAATGTTCCTGACCGGGGGAACGATGGCGCTGGTGATCAGGGCGGAGTTGTTTCAGCCTGGCCTGCAAATTGTACAGCCTGAATTTTTTAACCAGATGACAACCATGCACGGGTTGATCATGGTCTTTGGAGCAGTAATGCCTGCTTTCGTAGGACTCGCCAACTGGCTGATTCCCATGATGATTGGCGCGCCGGACATGGCGCTACCCAGGATGAACAATTACAGCTTCTGGATTCTGCCTTTTGCGTTTTCGATGTTGTTGAGCACCTTGTTTATGGAAGGAGGAGCGCCAAACTTTGGCTGGACGTTTTACGCCCCACTTTCCACGGATTATGCGCCGCCAAGTGTTACCTTCTTTATTTTTGCGGTCCACCTGATGGGTATTTCATCCATTATGGGTGCCATCAACGTGATCGTGACTATCCTGAATCTGCGTGCACCGGGAATGAAGTTGATGCAGATGCCGTTGTTTGTCTGGACCTGACTGATTACCGCGTACCTGTTGATTGCGGTAATGCCAGTGCTTGCGGGGGTCGTGACGATGATCTTGATGGATATCCACTTTGGTACGGCATTCTTTAATGCTGGTGGTGGTGGTGATCCGGTCTTGTTCCAGCATGTATTCTGGTTCTTCGGTCATCCGGAAGTGTACATCATGATCCTTCCGGCATTTGGTATTGTGTCAGCCATTATTCCGACTTTTGCTCGCAAACGGCTGTTTGGTTACGACTCAATGGTTTACGCCACAGCTTCAATTGCGTTCCTGGCGTTCATTGTCTGGGCACATCATATGTTTACGGTCGGTATCCCCATCACAGGCGAACTTTACTTTATGTATGCGACGATGCTGATTGCCGTACCCACGGGTGTCAAAGTTTTTAACTGGGTCTCAACCATGTGGCGGGGCTCGATGACGTTTGAGACGCCGATGCTGTTTGCCATCGCCTTTGTAATGTTGTTTACCATTGGCGGGCTCTCCGGCTTGATGCTTGCCATTGTCCCGGCAGACTTCCAATACCATGATACCTACTTCGTGGTTGCGCACTTCCACTATGTATTGGTGCCAGGTTCTATATTCACGATTATGGCGGCGGCCTATTATTGGCTTCCCAAGTGGACGGGTCATATGTATGACGAGGCGCTTGGGAAAGCCCACTTCTGGCTATCTTTTATCGGCGTGAACGTTACTTTCTTCCCGCAACACTTTATCGGCCTTTCAGGCATGCCCAGAAGGATTCCCGACTATGCGTTGCAGTTCGCGGACTACAACTTGGTTTCCAGTTGCGGTGCCTTTTTGTTTGGATTCAGCCAGTTGTTGTTCCTGTTCATTGTCATCAAATGCATTTACGGCGGCAGGAAAGCAAGTGACCAGGTGTGGGAAGGGGCGCATGGGCTTGAGTGGACAGTGGCTTCACCCGCGCCTTATCACACGTTTAGCACGCCGCCACAGGACATGAGCGAGGCGCATGGCTAGGTTGCCGACAGCCGCTCTTAAGAAAGGAAGTAAAGGTGCAAGAGAATAACCAGAATAGACAAACCATACTGCGACTCTGGGTCGTCGTGTTTGGCATGTTTGTTTTCGGATTTGCGCTAGTGCCACTATATGATGTTTTTTGCGATATCACCGGGGTGAACGGCAAAACGGCGGGTCGGTTCATTGTGACTGAAATGCCGGAAGTCGACAGGGATAGGATCGTCACGATCCAGTTCCTGACGAATAACAACGCCGGAATGCCTTGGGAATTTAGGGCCAGGGTTCGCTCCCTGAAAGTGCATCCCGGAGAAAGAAATGAAACTGAATTCTTTGCCCGAAACCCCTCATCAAGAACCATGACGGCCCAGGCAGTGCCCAGCGTAACTCCGTTTTATGCCGCACAATACCTGCACAAGACGGAGTGTTTCTGTTTCGATCAACAGCAACTCGCCGGTGGTGAGGCTCTGGACCTACCACTTCGATTCATCATTGATCCGGGCTTACCTGCAGAAGTAACAACATTGACCTTGTCCTATACGCTGTTCGATATAACGGAACAGGTTCCGAAAGAGCTGGCGGTTAACTAATGCCTGTCCCGATTCAGACACTGATTGGGGGAACATGATGGAGAAGAAAAATGGCCTCTGAAGAAATATATGAAAGCTATTACGTTCCACACAATAGCAAGCTGCCTATATTCGCTTCTCTTGGCATCTTCCTGACTGTATTTGGTATTGGGAATATACTAAATGATGCGAAGGCTGGCCTGGATAGCGATTTTGGCACCATCGTATTTCTGTTAGGTAGCCTGGTGATGGGCGGTACATTGTTTGCCTGGTTCAGCAAGGTTATCGAAGAGAATCATGCCGGGAAATACAGCAACCAGATGAGTCGATCTTATGTATGGGGCATGAGTTGGTTTATCTTCTCCGAAGTCATGTTCTTCTTTGCATTTTTTGGCGCACTATTTTACATACGTATTTATGTGGTGGATTGGATTGGTGGAGTTGGAGATCGCGGCCCCAGCGATATGTTGTGGCCTGAGTACTCTCCCGAGTGGCCCCTGCTGAATACGCCAGATCCTTCTCGCTTTCCTGGTGCAAATGAAGTTATGTCCCCCTGGGGTTTGCCGCTGATTAACACAATGTTATTGGTGAGTTCCAGTTTCACGGTGACCTTTGCCCACCATGGCATTAAGGAAGGTGACCGTGCGAAATTGACGCAATGGTTAGCACTTACCGTTGCTCTGGGGGTTACTTTCCTGTTTGTGCAAGCCTATGAGTATTACCATGCGTATACTGAATTGGGGTTGACTCTCAATGCCGGAATCTATGGCACAACCTTTTTCATGCTGACTGGCTTCCACGGGGCGCACGTTACCCTGGGGACTTTTATGCTGATGGTCATGTTAGGCCGGTCATTAAAAGGCCATTTTAGCCATGATGACTGCTTCGGATTTGAAGCTGCAGTCTGGTATTGGCATTTCGTTGATGTGGTCTGGTTAGCCTTATTTGTCTTTGTCTATGTTCTAAGCTAGTTCCCCAGGGAACTAGCTGCTTAGAAGCCAGAATCTGGACAAGAAACGGGCTGGAGAAAAATACTTTTAACCCCATGGTGCAGAAATACCCAGCTGGCCGCTCCAGAAACCATAGACAATGAACAGCAATAGAAGCGCGGCTAGTGAAACCCGTAACAGCAACAAACGGGCGGTCCTCTGTCCACCTCTACCCTTGTCGGTTAATAAGGTATAAAAAGCACTGCCCAACGCGGCGAGGTTGGCGATAAACAAGATTACAATAACAACTTTTAACCACACGTATCCAACACTCCTGACCAAAATGTTTGCGCACCATCCAGGTCTAGCAGGCTCTGGGGGCAAATTTTTGCATTATAAGGTCAGTATGAGAGCCATGGGTAGAGCGTGGTCCACACGTGGCTTTCGCTATTACTTTAGCGTTTGCATGTTTCATTTCAGGAAATCGAATGACCGAGCAGCCAAAAACGGCCAAAACTGATCGATCCAAGACGCTCGTGCTTGTCATTGCTCTGATTGCTTTCCTGCCGTTATTCATCGCCTACGTTGTGTTCCTCTATTTCCCGATGCTAGTGCCCGGGGCCAGAACCAACCAGGGGACGCTGATACAACCACCCGTCCGGGTGAATGATGACAACCTGGCGCTACCAGGAAAGTGGGTGATGTTGATTCCTGTGAAAGCCGAATGCGACAACGCTTGTGAGCGGGTGTTATACCTCTCGCGGCAGGTGCGTATTGGTCTTGGAAAGGATGCGTCGCGTATTCGGCGGGTCATATTGACTAGCGACAGCCTGTCGACTGACTTTCTGGACCTGCTTGAAAGAGAACATGACCAGGTGACCATCATTGGCCTTGGCAGGGACGCAGCTGCCATCTTGCGGAATGTGGTTACAGACCCTTTAGGGGACCCAGTCGTGTTCCTCATGGATCCGATTGGCAACATCATGATGTACTACCTGTCGTCACAAGGCGGCAAACCAATGCTGGACGACCTGAAACGTTTACTTAAAATATCGACCATTGGCTAGTTTCCTGGATTGTTCTGACTCAATGGGATTTCGCAATTTGTTGGCTGCTGGAAACCACGACAGACCATGCAATGCCGACGTGATTTCGGTAGAATTCACAGCCCAATATTTCATACCAAACATCGATGTGACTGAACTTACCTCTGAATACAAAATAACAGCGAGCTGGCGTGACTA
>JAPUGI010000128.1 GCA_027292925.1 Gammaproteobacteria bacterium | reverse complement strand
GTCCGGCAGAGTAATCGCCATCCTCGACCAAAATCACAGAGTGGATCGCAGGCAAACGCCCTATGTTCATACCGATGCTCGACTCTTTACCTGCCAAAAAGTCTTTACACCGGCGTGGAGTGGACGAAACTGTCCGGTTGTGACTAACGGCTGCTTTTAGGTCAAAGCTGCCCTTCGATCGGTGGTTGATTGGACGCTGTTTGCCTGGTCGAGGCAGGGGGGGCGAATAGTCCAGGGGTTGACCTGCGGTTCAAGCTGCTATCGCAAAACCCGAAGGCACGGCCATAAACGTCCTTCAGTTTAAGTGACAGAATTTAACTGACATATTTGTAGAACCTATTCATTAAGTGTAAACGAGGTACAACCATGAAACTCATATCAGGTCCGTTAAGCATGTATGGTGCTAAGGCACAGATTGCCGAACTAGAGAAAAACTTCGGAGCGGAAGTTGAGCTGGTTGGTTTTAATCTGAAAGATCGCTATGAACCCAAACACCCTGAGGTCATCAGGATAAACCCGAAACAGCAAGTGCCGGTGTTAATTCACGACGGCTTTGACTTATTCGACTCAACTCAAATCTTCGAGTATTTCGAAGACATTAAACCCGAACCCGCACTATGGCCAAAAGACCTAAAACAAAGAGCCATTGCCAGACAACTAGAACTCACCTCCGATGAAATTTTCTTTATCAAGGTTGCATCACTGATGCCGGTAAGCCGCTCTAAACAATCTACGGAGGAACTTGCTGCCACCTATGCCTCAGTGAATCAATACATCAGCAATATGAACGATAGACTGAAAGACAATGACTACTTAGTCGGAGATTTTAGTTACGCTGATATCGCATTTTTTGTCGCGCTGTATTTTTCGCGTTTTTTGAAGGTAAGAATTCCTGAAGAGCTAACTCACCTGTTCGCCTGGAGAGCTCGTATGACTAAACGTGATAGCGTTTATCAGGTTATGAGCACTATGGGTGCGTTTATAACTTCATTGGGTCTAGAGGCGCCGCCTCTGGATTAATAATGTTAGCCGGGAACCACCCCCGAAACCCAAGAGTTATGCGCCACAGAGCGCGTACCAGACACTGATGGCGATGAAAGCGTGTCGAATTCTGACAGTTTGGTGAGTGACGATGGCTAAGAACAAAGGCGACCTCAACGATAAACAGCAGCGCTTTGTCGAAGAATATCTGATAGACCTCAACGCCACCCAGGCTGCTCCAGGTGATTGTGTATCAGTCCCTGAATCGTTGGGCAGACTGGTTCGAGGTATTTCGGCGTGGACACGGAACTGGTGGTCTACCCCAATGAATATCACGGTATAGACACGCCCAGCCACTACAAAGACTTGTATGAGCGCTACTTGAACTGGTTCGGTGAACGATTGTAAAGCTTAAGGCGCTGGGATGGTTCACCGGCACCAGTGGCGGGCCGTGTGAATTCCTGAGATGTCATCGGTTAATGTACACAACCATTGGCAACGACTCTATCTCGCTCCATCTCAACAAATTCCTCCTGCAGCCACTCGCAGAATGCGCTTACCCGACCGGCATTGGCCCGTTCGCGCGCCATCAACACGCAGTAACGACAGCTTGAGGCCAGTGGCGTTCCCGGCAGTTGTTTGAGGCTGCCCTGCTGCAAATCCTCATGGGCTATGACGTATGGAACCAGTGCAATACCCTGGGCGGCCACCGCCGCTTGTACCAGCATTCCAGAGTGACTGAAGCTGCGCTCGAAATTATGTCGCCCCTGTAGAACGCGGTTCTGTTGCATCCATTGCAGCCATTGTTCAGGCGTCTGCTGATAAATAAGCGGAAAGCGCTGTAAATCATCCAATTCCAGCGGCTGCCCTGCAGGTTTCAACCGCGGGCTGTACACCACCACAAAGTCTTCCTTCCCCAGCACCAATGAGTCTGCGGACAGAGTCTGGCCCGTAATCCGAATTGCCAGGTCCACGGGTTCAGTATCAACGTCTACCCGACGGTCCGTCGCCTCCAGGCGCAGATCTATGTCGGGGTACAACGCCGAGAAGCTTGCCAGGCGAGGCACCAACCATTTCATTGAGAGGGAATGAGGTATGGAGATGCGCACAATTTCTTCCTCATGGCCGCGGCGCAAATCATCGATTGTCTCGTTGAGCTCGATCAGGGTGCGGGCAACGGCCAGCGCCAGCGCCCCGCCCTTTTCGGTCAGCTTGACCTGACGGGGCAGGCGCAGGAACAACTCAAACCCCAATTGGGCTTCCAGCTTTTTGATTTGCTGACTCACGGCAGCGGGCGTGCGATGCAGCTCCTTGGCTGCCAGCTTGAAGCTGTTCCAGCGGGCTGCACTTTCGAATTCTATCAGTCCGGAGAGGCTGCGAAGTGGTTTGCTCACATTATTTAAAGATAGTTTTTCTTAGCCTTAGAGAAAATATAACTCGTTTGTCAAATATTCCTATCTCAATGAATATACGTCTTAGCGAGACAGAAAGTCAATATCTTGGTTAAAGGAGCTTCAATCATGAGTAAATATATCTACATCATAAAAGACTGGTTTCGACCCAACTTCAGGGCCGTAGCACGGGATCTGGGAATTCCCGCCGCAGACATCAACCTGCCGCCGATGCTGGATACCTTTAACCAGCACCGCGACAAGTCAACCGCGCAAATACTGGCGGGCACCGGCATCATGCACTAACCGGCAACAGCAGCATGGCAAACCAGCGTCAAACCCGGCGGATACTGTTACGGGTCATTTCTCCCGGTGCCAGCTTCCCGCCTGTGGGCTTCCGACATCGCAGTAGTTTTATTGCGGTCACCCGCTTGTTCTTCCCCTGCCCGGAGAACTACAAACGCGTCTTCAATATCGACGTCGAGGTCTGTGGCCGCTGCGGTGGAGCTGCCACGGTCATCGCCTGCATCGAGGAGCAAGACGTGATCGACCGCATCCTGGCTCACTTGCACAGAATGGAGCAGGAAACCCCCACGCCGCCACTACTAATGCCACCAACCAGGGCGCCACCCGGCACGCTGGCTCTTTTCGCTGGGGAGGGCGCGCGGTAGCAGAAATCGGCCATACATCACTCGATCAGCGCGGACGCCACTGAAAAACACTTGGCCTGGACCCCTGCGTGTTGCCGCTCAGGAATGAACGAAATTGAATAGCTTCTTCACCTACGCGAGCACGATTTCAGGAAGATGGGTAAACTCTTAGCGAGAGTTTAAGTTTCATCAGCTAGACAAGAGGAGACAATCTGCTCGGAACACACTGTTTATCCGTCCTATACTTCTGATCTGTATATGTCATCGCAAATATGAACCCACAGCTTAGTTAATCCAGTATTTGGAAGTTGCTGATCTAGCGAAAATAATAAGCGCTACGCAGATTGTAATAGCAACGAGGGGCATGATAACTGCTGTCATTCCAATCACATTAAGGGCATCGGAGAGAAAGTAGATATAGCCAGTTTGGCTTAAGGTGCCTAGCAGCGAGATGATAAATCCGATCAAAGCCCACTTTTTTCTTAGTAGCATACCTACACTACCAATAATTCCCCCAGATACTTCGAAAGCAAAAACAACATTTACCCAAGAGGGCATGCCTAGATAGATACTTTGATGTGCTTCAGGCATGCCTTTAAGTGTTTCATCCAGCATAAAGACTCTCATTGTAAATGCAGACATATCCATAAAAAACCACGCTAGCGCTAAGATAGAAATAGCCCAGAACCATTTGGGGACCGACACTTTACTATTTGTATCAGATACATCTTGGGTATGTGTTTCGATACTCATTTTCATTCCTCTATTTTGACAAACTTTAGCTAGGTTCTTTATTAAAGTGATTCCAAATA
>JAPUGI010000127.1 GCA_027292925.1 Gammaproteobacteria bacterium | reverse complement strand
TAAAGGATTCGAGGTCTGGTATGACCAGAGAATCAAACCAGGAACCCGATGGAATGATGAATTGGCACAGGCAATCGAGGATTGCGCTGCTTTCCTTTTCTTCGCTTCAGAAAATTCGGTGACCTCCGAGGTATGTCTCGATGAGATAAACTTTGCGCTAGAAAGGCAGAAACCACTTCAGGTTGTAATGATCGAAGAGATTCGATTACCACCTGGTCTCGAACTTCGGCTTGGTACGCGCCAACATATCCTGAAAAGCGAACGCGGCCAGGCCAGCTATGAAGAAATGCTGGTACGCGCGCTAGGCGCGCATCAGTTCCACGTCAGCAAGGAAACAAAAGAGCGCCTCCCTGCAGAAAAGCTAGGCAAGTGGCCACAACGAATCCTCATGCCGGTGGCTATTTTACTGTTGCTTGCGGTCATTGGATTTCTGGTCAGTGAGAATTCTCTGTTTGATCGCAACCCGGATGTTGCTAAAACCCAATCCATTGCCGTACTACCACTCGAAGACCTGAGCCGCGACGGCGATCTGGAATACCTGGCGGACGGAATTTCTGAGGAACTGATCAACGGATTATCTAAAGTGGAAGGATTGAACATCACTTCCCGCTCCAAGGCGTTTCGTTACAGGGATTCAGAACTGGATGTCCAGGAGATCGGTGATGCGTTGGGTGTCGACGCGATCCTGGAAGGCAGTGTTCGCAGTGCCGGTGACCAGATCAGGATATCCATAGCCCTGGTGGATGTTGAAACCGGTTTTCAACTCTGGTCACAGACCTATACCCGTCAGTCAGGCTCTCTGTTTGAAATTCAGGACGATATTACCAAAAAGGTTGTCGATGCCTTGTCCATTCAACTTGGAGATCAAAGCGGGCAAGCGCAGATGTACGGCACGGCTAACGTTGAAGCTTATGACAATTACCTTAACGGGATATATCTGAAAGACGGTTCCCTACAGGACCTGAAACAAAGTGTTGGTTATCTAAGAACTGCCATTGACCTCGACCCTGACTTTGCACGCCCCTATGGCGAGCTCGCCACACAGCCGAGCCTCCAGCATGACCTGTTTGTGGTAGAGAAGACCCCGGCACTTATTGAAGAAGCTAAAGAATTACTGGCGACCGCCGAGACGCTCGACACAACGGGTGACCCGTACATTACCGTTAATGCGCGCTGGCACCTCAGCCTCAGGGAACGGGATTGGGCTGGTGCGGAAGACATCATCAATCGTGCCATGCATTTTCGTGCCAGTGGTGCATACGAGCAAAATCCACTGCTTGAAGAATTACCACTGGAGCGAATGTACGCCGATCTATTGGGTGCTGCCGGTCTGTACAATGATAGTAATTCCTACTACCTTCGCGCCCAGGATCAATTTGAAATCGACCAGACCACCCTGTGGGGGCTGGCACAAAACTATATGGCACTCGGTGACTATCCTGCGGCGATTAAAACTATAGATAATGCCCTTGAAAAATGGCCGCAGCTTGAATACCAGGTCCTGCTAAAAGGGAAGGTCTATGCACTGGCCGGTGATTGGGACAATGCAGAAGCCATACTTGACCAGTTGATTGATAGCGGTGCCTACCAGAGTGCTCAATACCTGCAGATACTCACCACGATTAAACAAGGCGATGCGACCTACGCGACTCAAATGCTCGCTGAAGAGGCGGAACTCGACAATTATCCTTCAGATCTGTACCTGATATCCGGCGACCTGGAAAACGGATTCAGTTACACGAACTACTATCTTGATCTTGAGGGTCCGACTTCGGCTCAGATCTGGATACTGAATCGCTTCTTTGACGGTTACATGCCAGCTTCCATCAAGCAGGATGCCCGTTATTCAGCGCTGATGAAAAATCTGAATCTGACTGAGGCGTGGCAAGGAGACCTGTGCAGACGGGCAGCCACGCTAGCACCCACTACAGGCATAGTACCAAGCTGCAGTTAGGTCGCGCGTTCTTCCAACTGAAACATACATTCAAGCGTGTGCTGGATATCCATTTGCTCACCCGGCCATAAAATGACTGGTGTTTGATGTGTCATAATTGCGTTTTTTTGGGAGAATGGATATGCGAATTCTAAAATCACTTCTGTCGGTCCTGCTGCTGGGTTTCTCATTCAGCGTACTTGCTGCACCGGTTGTCGGTGATGCCGCACCGGATTTTGAATTGATGGGATCGGATGGGAAGACCTATTCTGTGTCGCAGTTCAAAGGTGAAAAACCGGTGGTTATCGCTTTTTTCCCGAAAGCCTTTACCGGTGGCTGAACTATGGAATGCAAGGCGCTGCGTGACAGTGACCAGAAAATCAGTAACTACAACGTCGCCTATTTTATGGCGAGCGTCGATAGCATCGAAGACAACACTGCATTCGCAAAAAAGAACGAGGCCAACTTTCCTATTCTTGCTGATCCCAAAAAAGCAATGTGCGAGGCCTACGGTGTGCTTTCAAAATCCGGGTACGCTGCCCGTCGTACTTTTTACATTGATATTGACGGCATCATTCGCATGATTGACACGAATGTCAGCCCTGCAACCGCGGGTGTGGATCTGGTTAAAAACCTGGAGGCGTTGGGTTTCCCCAAAAGAGTGTAGGACGAGTGTAATTGGTTGAAATTAAGGCACTGCCAGTCATCACCGATGACGATGAAACGATCAAAGCCGCGCTTGCCGTAGCCCACATTCCGTCATTGGTCTGCAGCCTGGTACATCTAACCGGCAATGCTGAACTTGTCAAAGGTGATATTCGCCCGGTGTTCGAGTTTTTTGGTGATCCCCAGGGCGGACTGACCCAGGAGCAGCAACAGCATTTTCGTGACCTGGCTTTTGAAGCGTTGAAAAACTATCGAGACAACAAGGGTAAATTGCCAGCATCACCACAAGATTCGCTGATGAAGGATATGGTGAGCTATATGATCGGCCAGGATATTCCACCTGAATATGGTGAGTACCTGGCGGCAGAACTTTCGTTAAACGGTGAGGACCCATATGCCCCGCCCGGAATGGGAGGTTTGAGTACCAAGGCAAAATCAAATTTCAAAATTGTCGTGGTTGGCGCAGGCATGTCAGGACTGGTGGCAGGTATCCGCCTGCAGCAGGCTGGTATCGCCTTCACCATCATTGAAAGGCATCCTGATGTTGGCGGAACCTGGTTTCAGATTATTTATCCCGGTTGTCGCGTTGACAGCAGCAACCATATGTATTGCTACAGCTTCAAACCCAACGACTGGCCTCAACACTATTCACGCCAGGAGGTGCTGCGTGAATATTTTGCGGAAACTGCTGACGAATACAGGCTACGCCGACATATTCAGTTTGATACTGAAGTTGAATCCATGACCTGGGATGACTCATCAGGCATCTGGTCCATAAAGGTAGCCGATTGCGATGAGACAATTTCTGCAAATGCGATTATCAGTTGTGTCGGACAACTCAATCGGCCCAGGTTTCCCGATATCCCGGGACGGGAATTATTCTCGGGTCCGTCCTTTCATTCCACGGAGTGGGAGTACGAGCACGACCTGAAAGGCAAAAAGGTGCTCGTCATCGGCACCGGTGCCAGTGCCTTCCAGTTTGTTCCCCATGTGGCGAAGCAGGCGAGTGAAGTCAAGGTCTTTCAACGGTCCGCACCCTGGATGGCGCCCATCGCCGAGTACATGCAGGATATTCCAAAAGAGAAACACTGGTGCCTGAACAATATTCCCTACTATGGAAAATGGTTTCGTTTTGCGGTTTTCTGGCGTTCCGCAGAGG
>JAPUGI010000126.1 GCA_027292925.1 Gammaproteobacteria bacterium | reverse complement strand
ATTGCTATCCTGGGCGGAACCGGAGACCTCGGTGGCGGTCTGGCGAGACAGTGGTCACGAGCCGGGTATAAAATCCTGATTGGATCCAGAACACTGGAAAAAGGAAAGGCTGCAGCCAAGTCTTTGCTCGCAGAATTTCCGGATTTGAACGTAACGGGTCATGAAAATCTCGATGCTGCATCCCAGGCAGATATTGTTGTATTGACGGTACCTTTCGCTCACCAGCTGAGTACGCTGGAAACTGTCAAGCCCGGGTTGATCGGCAAAATCCTCATTGATGTCACGGTTCCCCTGGTGCCGCCAAAGGTTGGCACAGTACAGTTACCGGAAAAAGGTTCTGCAGCAGTACAGGCACAGCATTTCCTGGGAGACGAGGTCCAGGTTGTGTCCGCGTTCCAGAATGTGGGTGCGCAACATCTAAGGGAAGACCATGCCATCGCCTGTGATGTCCTGGTGACTGGCAATAAGAGGGCGGCCAGGGACGCTGTCCTGTCTTTAGTTGAAGCTGTTGGCTTACGCGGCTGGCATGCTGGACCCCTCGCGAATGCAGCAGCGGCGGAAGCCATGACTTCAGTTTTGATTACCATCAACAAACACCACAAAATCGATGGTTCCGGAATTGTGATTACGGGCGAATCAAAAATAGTATGAAACTCACCTTTATCGGAGTGGCAAATATCCCCATGGTGCAACCGGGAGATGACCTGGTGACCTTGATTGAACAAGGTCTGGAATCCATGGGCGAAACGCTCCGGGATGATGATGTTATTGTGATAGCGCAAAAAATAATTTCCAAGGCTGAAGACAGGTATCTAGACCTGAGCACAATCGAACCGTCTGTTGAAGCATTAAAGCTGGCATTAGAAGTGGATAAAGATCCGCGTAAAGTCCAGGCTATTCTTGATGAATCGAATGAAATTATCCGCAAACGTCCTGGTGTGCTAATTGTCGAGCAGAAACTTGGTTTTGTTCAGGCGAATGCTGGTATCGACCAGTCCAATATTATCAATGAAAACGGAGATGACGATGATTTGTGCCTGCTGTTGCCCGTCGATCCGGATAGGAGTGCGGCTAACATAAAAAATGAATTTAGTGCGCGCCATAATGTAAATGTTGGGGTGATTATCAATGATTCTATCGGTCGGGCATGGAGAGTAGGTTCCTTTGGTTTAGCCATTGGTGTCTCAGGTTTTACCGCGTTAGAGGATTATATTGGCCAGACAGATATCTATGGCAGGGAACTGCTTGTGACGCAAGTCGCAGCAGCAGACGAAATGGCTGCGGGTGCGTCCCTGGTTATGGGACAGACAGATGAGAAGACACCTGTGGTAGTTGTGCGGGGTTATAAGCCGCGCGAACCTGAAGACGGTAGTTTAAGAGGTGTCGCTCCACTTCTGCGACCGAAAGACTTGGACTTGTTCAGGTAGTGAACTTTTCTGCACAGTCAACATGCCTGGCAATTTCCGGTGGTGTAGGTGGTGCCAAGCTGGCATTGGGTTTATCCCACGTCCTTGAGCCGGGTCAATTAACGGTTATCGGTAATACGGGCGATGACTTCACGCATATGGGGTTCTACATCTCGCCTGACCTGGACACCGTGATGTATACACTAGCCGAAGTGAATAACAAGGATTTAGGTTGGGGCCAGGCTGGTGAGAGTTGGAATTTTCTCGAAGCGGTGAAAAGGATGGGCGGTGAATCGTGGTTTCAACTGGGGGACCGGGATCTGGGCACTCACGTGGTACGTACTCAAATGTTAGAGGCTGGTAAATCGCTCAGCGAAGTTACTTCCCATCTTTGTCAGCAGTTTGGCATAAAGCACCAACTCGTTCCCATGACTGATGACCCTGTGGCGACTATCGTCCACACACGCTCGGGAGAGAAGTTAGCATTCCAGCATTATTTCGTGCGTGATAGATGTATGCCGGAAGTCACTGGTTTCGTTTTTAACGGTATCGATATGGCGAAACCAGCACCTGGATTCCTTAGCGCAATGCAGGAGCCATCACTCGCTGCGATAGTTGTTTGTCCGTCCAATCCTTTTGTTAGCGTCGACCCTGTGCTCAAGATTCCAGGTGTGATGGAAGCATTAGGTTCGGGTGAAGCTGCAGTTATTGCAGTCTCTCCCATCGTTGGTGGCCAGGCCATCAAAGGACCTGCCGCAAAAATGATGGCGGAGCTCGGTATGCCGCAGACTGCCTTGGCGGTAGCCCAGCATTACATCAAACAATACCCAGGACAGGTGCAGGGGTTTGTGCTGGATGAGAAGGACAGGGGATTGGCCGATGAGGTCGAGGCCCTGGGCCTGTCGACTATCGTCACAAACACAGTCATGGTAACGTTGCAGGACAGGATCGATTTAGCCAGGACGGTCCTGAATTTTTCGAGTGAGATCACACCCCGGTGACTATTTCCTAATGAGAACCTCTGCCGTCATTCCAATCAAGCAGTTGGAAAATGCGAAACAACGATTGGCCTCTATACTCAATACTGGTGAGCGCAACCAATTGTTTCGAACGATGGTGGAAGATGTTTTAACGACCACTGAAGCCTGTACACTTGTGGATGAAATTATCGTTGTCACTAGTGATGATGTTGTTGCCGAGCTGGCGCTTAGCTTTGGGGCTGAGATATTGAGCGAACCGGAACACGCGGGTTTGATTCCCGCGGTAACCAAAGCAGCTGGATACCTTGCAGATAATGGAATTGATATCATGCTGTTCCTGCCGGGAGATGTGCCACTGGTGACACCGGAAGAACTGGAAATTGTCTTGGAAGGATTTGGCAGGCAAGACAAGCCTGAATTTATGATTGTGCCTGCCAGTGATCTTGGCGGCTCCAATTGTATCGCCTGTTCGCCGCCCGATTGCATGGAATTCGGCTTCGGAGAAGATAGCTTCAGGCGGCACCTGGGAATTGCCCGCAAACTGGGTATTGAACCGAGCGTCGCAAAATTACCTGGTATCGGTCTTGATGTTGATACGCCGGATGACCTGGTTGAGCTCGCATCAATACTGGTAGAGTCACGCATTGAGTCATATACACATCGTTATTTCAGGGAAAGTGGAATACTGGAAAGGATTTCGGAAGAACTTTTAAGGATAAGTTAGGGTGAGTTCATGGGCGACTTTGAAAATCTGTTAGCAAAAGCCGAATCCGGTCAACTGGACACGGATGAGATTCTCATCCTGTCCAGGATCAAAGATACGCGCTTACTCATGGAAGTAGCAGCAAGGTTGCGCGATGAGGGGCATCAGACGGCCGTGTCCTATTCACGTAAAGTCTTCATCCCGCTGACGCATTTATGCCGTGATGTTTGCCATTATTGTACCTTTGCCCAGGTGCCGAGAAAACTGAAAGCACCATACCTGACGCCCGAAGAGGTGTTGAAGATTGCCCAGGACGGTGCGGCAGCAGGTTGCAAGGAAGCATTATTTACCCTGGGTGACAAGCCGGAGCTTCGCTATAAAGCGGCCAGGGATGGACTAAAGGAACTTAAGCAGGAATCAACCCTGTCGTATTTAAGAGATATGGCGCAGATGGTTTTCGATGAGACTGGTTTGTTTCCTCATCTAAATCCCGGTTTGATGAATGCTGACGATTTTAGCGAGCTGCGAAAAGTTTCGATCTCCATGGGCATAATGTTGGAGAGTTCGTCCATGCGACTGATGGAAAAGGGTATGCCGCATTACGGTTCTCCTGACAAGATTCCGGAACGGCGCTTTGAAACGATGAGGCTTGCAGGTGAGGCAAAAGTTCCGTTTACATCCGGCATCCTGATTGGCATTGGTGAAACCAGGGTCGAAAGAATTGAATCGTTGTTGGCGCTACGGGAGGCCAATTCAGCTTTTGGGCATATACAGGAAATCATCATCCAGAACTTCAGGGCGAAGCCGGATACGTTGATGGCAAATGCAAGCGAACCGGACTTGAATGAATTGCTTTGGACAATAGCCCTTGCCAGGATTATTTTTGGACCGACCATGAACATCCAGGCGCCGCCGAACCTGAGCCCTGGTGCGCTGGAGCAGATTGTGGATTCAGGGATCAATGATTGGGGGGGAGTTTCCCCGGTCACACCTGATTTCGTTAATCCGGAAGCGCCCTGGCCTCATCTTTCAACTCTTGCGGGCGAGACAGCTAATGCCGGTAAACTGTTGATAGAACGTTTGGCAATTTACCCGGACTATGCCATGGACCTGGATTTTTGGGTTGATCCGGAACTGAAACCGTTTGTATTACAGGCGATAGATGGGCAGGGCTTCGCCCGGGCTGAATCCTGGGCAGCAGGGCATACGGTGCTACCACCAGAAGGCGAGCTTGCAAGAGTGACTAACCTGGCAAAATCACAACCCTTGGAAGAACTAGCTGACCTACTCGAGAAAACATCATTGGGAGTTGAGCTTAACGAAGCGGAAATCGTTCGCCTGTTCAAAACCCGTGGTGATGAATTTACCCATGTATGCCAGGCGGCCGATAGGCTGCGACGACAGGTTGCTGGCGATGAAGTGACTTATTGTGTAAACCGAAATATCAACTACACAAATATCTGTTATTTTAAGTGCCAGTTTTGCGCCTTCTCAAAAGGCAAGATGAGTGAGAATTTGCGCGGTCGACCCTACGATCTTTCTTCTGAAGAAATTATGCGCAGAACCAGAGAGGCCTGGGACAGGGGAGCCTCGGAAGTTTGTCTGCAAGGCGGTATTCACCCCGAATACACCGGAAAAACCTATATTGATATTTGCCACAGTATCAAACAGGTCGTACCTGAGATGCATATTCACGCTTTTTCTCCGCTGGAAGTCTGGCAAGGTGCGCACACCCTTGGCATCGGTATTGGTGAATTTTTAGGTCAATTAAGGGAAGCGGGTCTCGGAACCCTGCCGGGTACGGCTGCTGAAATTCTCGATGATGAAGTGCGCGAGACACTTTGTCCTGACAAGATCAATACGGCGCAGTGGCTGGAAGTAATGGAAACGGCGCATGAACAGGGATTCAACACTACTGCGACCATCATGTTTGGCCACATGGAAGAGTACAAGCATGTGGCGAGGCATCTTCTTCGAATCCGGAATTTGCAGGTGAAAACAGGCGGTTTCACAGAATTTGTTATTTTGCCTTTTATTCACATGGAGTCGCCAATCTACCTGAAAGGTCGTGCACGCAAAGGACCGACATTCAGGGAAGCCGTTTTGATTCACGCCATCTCACGCCTGGTACTACATCCCTACTTTAAAAACATCCAGGCTTCATGGACGAAACTCAGCCACGATGGTGTTCGTGCTTGCCTGCAGGCTGGTGTGAATGATCTCGGTGGAACCTTGATGAATGAAACGATCACTCGTGCAGCAGGGGCAAGTCATGGACAGGAAACATCTCCCGAGGAGATGGAAGAAATCATTCGCAGCATCGGACGGGTGCCAAGACAGCGATCGACTACCTATGGTGAAGTATCCGTTATACAGAAGCAGAAATCATACGGTGCCAGTGAACTGAAAGACCCCATATACACTTCAGCAATAAAATATGAGCGAAAAAGGAGTGGTAACCAGAAAAAGCAACTGTATCGGAATATTTCCAGCGCGGACATTGTCTAGCAATGGACATCGATAACTTCAGCGTAATAGAAGAAGAGTTCGATAAGCGAGTTCGCAAAATCGTGTGGTGTACAGTCAGTACGGTCGATCGAAACGGCAGGCCGAGATCAAGAATACTGCACCCGATTTGGGAAGGTCATAACGGCTGGATTGCTACAGGCCGTGAAACACTGAAGACTAAACACCTGGCAGAAAATCCTTACGTGTCGTTAAGTTATTGGGATCCTGATCAGAAACAGGTATACGTCGATTGCAAGGCGCAGTGGGATGATGATCCCGCACAGAAGGAGCGCATTTGGGAACTGTACAAGTCGACCCCGGCGCCTGTGGGTTACGATCCGGGCCTGATCTGGAAAAGCTTTGATGACCCAACATTCGGGCTGCTGAAATTGACTCCCTGGCGAATCGAGATATCAGGACTTCAAGAAATGTCTTCAGGACAACCTCCACAGGTCTGGCGGCAAGAGATCGAATAGCCGCAAGCAACAATATTTCAAGTAAGAAGGAAACAACATGACAGTGCCCCAAAGAACGGCATTAACACTACCGGACCCTCGTGGGGTTGAGGCTACCATTGATCTCGCTAAGTGGGCTGAAGACCAGGGCTATGATGATCTGTGGTTTGCAGACAGTTCCGGCGTGGATGCGTTAACGACCGCTGCTGCAGTTGCGCTCAGTACCCAGCGATGCAGGATTGGTACCGCCATCATTCCAGTTTTTTCCAGAACACCAGCAGTACTCGCATCGACTGCGCATGTGCTAAACAAATTGTCAAAGGGGCGATTCATACTTGGACTGGGATCGTCGAGCCAGACGATGATGGAAAACTGGCATGGTCAGACATTTGAGAAACCTTTAACCCGGGTTAAGGAAACCACGTTACTTATTAAGAGTATGCTCGCAGGAGAGAAATCCGATTTCAACGGTGACACTGTTCGTAGTCGTGGTTACAGGCAAATACCCCTGGAACCGGGCGAACAGCCGGTATATATGGCAGCATTGCGAGGCAGGATGCTGGAAGCAGCGGCCGAGTTTAGCGACGGAGTCATCTTGAATCTATTCCCAAAAGACGCGCTGCCAAAAATGATGGAACATATCAGGATCGGCGCCGAGCGTGCTGGTAAGAAACTTGAAGATGTTGAAATTGTTTGCAGACACCAGGTTGTCGTGACGGACGATAAGCCCGGCGCTCGAGAGCTTATTCGCAGGGGTTTTGCGCCCTACTATGCGACACCGGTGTACAACGCCTTCCTTGCCTGGGCTGGTTATGAAGATGTTGCTAAAACAATTGCCGAAGGCTGGGTAGCCAAGGACAGGGCCAAGACAACCGGCGCGCTTGATGATGCGCTGGTGGACGATATTGCTATTTTAGGGCGCATGGAAGAATGCCAGGACAGGATCCGCGAATATGGAGAAGGCGGAATAACCACACACATTATTTCCTGTGTTTCGCCAGGAGAAGCGCAAGCTACATTCGATGCATTTACGGCTAGCAAGTTCTCTTTTTAAGTAGAAACTTGCTGATCTAATGATTGAACGAAACCATTGAATGAAAACTAATTAATAGAAAATAGGGGTAAATCATGAAACTTGGAGTAATGAGCGGATATTCAGGCAAAGTCATCAGCCTGGACATTGATCGTATAAAACTCGCAGAGAGCCTTGGGTACTATTCGGTTTGGACGGCTGAAGCCTATGGTTCGGACGCGGTTACTCCGGCGGCCTGGATATTGGCCAACACAGACACGATCAAAGTCGGCACGGCGATCATGCAGATGCCTGCACGAACACCCGCCTGTACGGCGATGACTGCCATGACCCTTAACCAGCTTTCAAATGGCAGGTTTATTGTCGGCCTCGGTGCATCCGGACCACAGGTGGTGGAGGGCTGGCATGGGGTTGCCTATGGCAGACCGGTGACCCGGATCAAAGAGTACGTCAGCATCATGAAAAAGATCATGGCCCGGGAAGGACCGGTGGAGCACCAGGGTTTTCATTACAGCTTGCCCTATAGTGGTGATGATGGCACCGGTCTGGGTAAACCGCTCAAGAGTATTCTGCAAGCAGATACCTCTATTCCAATTTACACCGCTTCAATTACGCCCAGAGGTCTCGAAGGCAGCGCTGAGGTTGCTGACGGGGTATTTCCCATCTGGATGAATCCTGACCGCTATGACGTTTTTGAAGGATCAATAAACAAGGGACTTGAGAAAGGGGGTAGGACGCTGATGGACTATGACATCGCTCCGTTTGTGACCTGCATTATGGGTGATGATGTTGATGCCTGCCGCCAGCCTGTCAAGGGTAACATGGCGCTCTATATTGGTGGGATGGGCGCGCGTGACAAGAACTTCTACAACGACTATGCAAAGGCGCTTGGCTTTGAAGATGCTGCCATCAAGATTCAGGATCTTTTTCTTTCAGGTAAAAAAGACGAGGCAATGGCCGCCGTACCCGATGAACTGGTTGATGCAGTGCATCTGATAGGACCTGCAGAGCGAATCAAGGAGAGACTACGAGCCTGGAAGGAAGCGGGGTCCAAAGGTCATGTCGGCAGCATGCTAATTGCGGCTGGCCAACCCGAAGCCCTGGAATTGATCGCCAGCGAGATGTTGTAGCCGAACAGGGGTGTCAATGAGGGTGGTCAATGACGTATACGATAAGGGCTTGTACTGGTATTAGTGAAGTTGGCCAGGGGCCATGGGATGCCTGCGCCAATCCTCCATCTGTTCCTTTCGATCCATTCCTGTCTTTCGCCTTTCTGCATGCCCTGGAAGAAAGTAATTCCGCTGTGGCCGCAACCGGCTGGGCGCCTTATCACCTGGCATTGGAGGATGAGAACGGGAGCGTCAAAGGTGTTGTTCCCTTGTATCTCAAAAGCCATTCCCAGGGCGAGTATGTGTTTGACTACAGTTGGGCGGATGCTTTCGAACGCGCAGGCGGTCGTTACTACCCGAAATTGCAGTGTTCGGTTCCCTTCACGCCTGCCACAGGCCGACGGCTGCTAACGCAAGAAAAGGAATATGAAGAGTACCTGATGTCCGGCGTTATGCGGGTCGCAGAAAACATGGAAGTATCCTCAGTGCACGTTACTTTTGCCGAGGAAGGTCAATGGGATCGCATGGGCGATATGGGTTTTCTGCAACGCACCGATAAGCAATTCCATTGGCATAATCATGACTACCAAACGTTCGATGATTTTCTAAACGAGCTTTCCTCAAAAAAACGCAAAAATATAAAGAGGGAAAGAAGAAATGCGATGGTTAATGACATTGAGATTGAATTGCTCAGCGGCAGTGAATTACAAGAAGAACACTGGGATGCTTTTTTCAGGTTTTATCGAGATACCGGCAGTCGCAAGTGGGGATCCCCCTACCTAACCCGTCAGTTTTTTTCGATCATCGGCGAGACCATGCCCGATCACGTTTTATTAATAATGTGTAAGAGAGCTGGGCGTTATATCGCCGGAGCGATCAATTTTATCGGTAGCGAATGCCTTTATGGTCGTAACTGGGGTTGTGTTGAGGACCACCCATTCCTTCATTTTGAAGTGTGTTACTACCAGGCTATTGAATACGCGATTAATCATGGTCTGAAACGCGTAGAAGCCGGAGCCCAGGGTCCTCACAAGCTGGCACGTGGATATATGCCGACTCACACCTATAGCGCCCACTGGATTGTCAACGCTTCATTCCGTGACGCGGTTAACCACTACCTCAAACAGGAAAACAGGTACGTCCAGGAAGAGATCGACTATATCGAGGAACATTCACCATTCAAGAAGATCGATTAGGCGTTACAGATATCTATGGAGGATCACAGAATAACGGTGATGTCATTGATGAACGAGGATTCATCTTTATACCAGTAGCCTTTGCCACCTCGTTCCACCCATTCGTCAATATTCTGTTTCATATTATCGATGAGTAACGCACATGATCGCTCGATACTTAAGCGTTCCAGCGTAATGTCACACAAGTCTGCCTTGTTCAGTTCCTTTTCCTGCCACGATGTAACAATTGGATCAAACGACTTCGTGAGCGTGTAGTGCGGAACAATAACCTCGGTAAAAATGTCGGGATTCACCGTGACGATCGCCTGCGGTATATTCTGGGTGAGAGAAAATTGACGCAGCACCGGGGAAAAATCGATGTTTTGGCTACACCGTTGCATATGTTGCATTGCCAGTTCCGCCCCGGCACTTAAGGTTGTTGCTAGATGCTGTGCCACCTGCTGGCCATTGATATCGCCGCGGCTCCATTGATTGCCCAATTCACCATCCCAGATTTCATCCATGAATAACTTTGGCCAACCAGGAAATCCGGGCAGTTCTTTCAGCATCCAGCGTTGATCTACCAGCGTATCGCCAAAGTCCCAGAGAATAATTTCAATGCTCACGGGACACGGGAACTAAAAGTTCTCTTTGAATGTGCGCAAATCCAATTCATGGGTCCAGGCGTTGCGGGGCTGTTTGTACAAGTATATATAGGCTTCGGCGATACCTTTTAGTCCTACCAGTCCATCTTCGCCAGCGCGTTCTACGAACTCCGGGTAGTTACTGATAATTTTTTCGCCCGCGATTCCGCCATCAATGACCAGGTGACCAACGTGAATTCCCAGGGGCTGGAATTCTCGAGCCAGGCTCTGCGCCATGGCACGTAGACCGGCTTTACCCGCAGTGAAGGCTGCAAAGTTAGGTTTGCCTCGCATTGAAGCACTCGCGCCCGTAAACAGCAGGGTGCCAGACTTTCGCTCGTTCATCACCTTGATGACTTCCCTGGAGAAAAGGAATCCACCCATGGTGCAGACCCGCCACGCGGTTTCAAAATAACTGGCCTGCATCTCCAGAAATCTACCGGGGAAGTTGTTACCCGCGTTGTAAATTGCGAGATCGATAGGTCCGATCGCTTCGGCTTCGCTCACTAGCTGTTTAATCTGTGACTCATCGGTGGCATCGGCCATCACTGCAGTCGCCTCACCACCGTTGCTGCGAATCGCTTCAGCAACTGTATTGATGCTTTGCAAGGTTCTACCCGCAATCACGACGTGCAGACCTTCATCGGCAGCCTGGGTACATAGATAACCACCCAACCCTTCAATGGGACCCACTCCGATAACAACTGCTGTCTTGGTCATAACATCTCCTTACCAGGTTTCACCGAATGGCCTGATCACAGATTCAAAGGTCCAGGCGGACCTCGGCTGGTGTGCCACGTTCCAGACATGATCTGCAATATCGACAGGATGGCAGAAAAAGTCATCTGGCTGGTCTTTAAATCTTTCCCTTGCCCAGGGCACGCTGATGACTGCATCGATGGCAACATAGGCAATGTGCACGCCATAAGGACCGGCATGGCGAGCCATTGATTCGGCGAGAATTCTTTGGGCAGCTTTGGTTGGAGCGAAACCGGCGAAATTGGCTTTACCCCGGAAGGCAGAGGTGTTGCCGGTACAGATGAGCGCTCCTTTACCTGCCTCCATCATTGAAGGCACTAGTGCCTGCCCGAGTTGCAGCAAGGCCATCGTATTAACTTCAAAATTTTTCTGCAGTGTCTTGGGTGTAATACTCATGAAATCACCAAAAGCACCGCCAACCGCATTGTGAATAATAACTTCCGGGTCCCCGAGATCTGTTCTGATCTGGCTAATCGTGTCGCATAAGGCGGCACTGTCAGAAACGTCACACACAAAAGTGTGAGTATTTTCGGTTTCAGCCTGAAGGGTTGCGAGGCGCTCTTCGTTGCGTGCGATCATGGCAACGTCATAGTCTGCTGCAAATCGTTTTACGATAGCCTGACCAGTGCCTGGACCCACACCCGTAACAAGACAAATTGGTTTCATCGGCGCTCCCGTTGCTTTACCAACAGGATAACAGATGCGATGTTCGCTGGTGTAATAGGCACGATGCGCAGAGGTTCTCCTCTGTGTAATCGGCTAAGTTGAGTCCTCAGGCACTACAACCAGGATTCATTTGGATCGGCGGACAGGGTACGTCTCCGAAAGAACAATATACACAGCAGTCCCCGGGCTTTGGCCTGAGAAGCTTTCCACAGCCCTTACATTCATAGTAAAACTGGCATGCATCCGTCGGCATTTCATCCTTTGACTGATGCTCGCATTCCGGGCAAGTAATTGTTGAATAGGCTTCAAAGTTACTTGTCGTCATGAGCCTTCTTTTGCAACCACCGAAGTCGGGAATCCAACATTTGTAGCAGCCATAGCTATCTCGTTTGCATCTGTCTGGCTGTTGTCGAATTCTGCGATCGCAGTGTTGGATTTAATATCCACGGTCACCTTTTTCACACCCTCCACATTCTCCATAGCTTTTCTGACGGTTATGGGGCAGGCAGCGCAAGTCATGTTCTCAACTGCAAATGTTTCCACAGCCAGGTTCATCGTTGTTGCCTGATCTGCCCATGCGGTGATAGTGAAGATGAGGGCACAGAGTGCCAATAAAGTTTCGATCTGATATTTCATCATTGTCTCCTAAAAATGCCTAACAAGGTGCGTAATAAAACTCTCTAGTAAAAAAAGGGCGCCCAGAAATCAATACTCAGGGCAAGAATCACCAGCGATACAGCTAGCCATAAAGCACTTTTGGTTAGCCGATTCGATACCGGGCTTGCACAATAAGATCCTTCACAGGCGACTTTTGGTTTATGGTAAATCCACCAATATCCTGCGCCTAAAAAAACGAAAGTGATTCCTGCGAATATCGTTTTGTAAGGTTCAAGAATGCTCAGATTCCCAATCCAGGCACCACTAGCACCAAGGGTCACCAACACCAATGGTGCAATGCAACATGAGGAAGCTAGCAGTGCGCCAGCGACGCTTGCCAGTGCCGCTAGCTGCCCCTTCTGTACGTCAGATTTTGTGAGTAGAGTCTCGGTCTCGAGAATTTCCATAATTTACCTCTTGTGATCGTATATCTTAAAACCTGTAGTAACTACAGATGCAAGCGGGTATCCGTAAACAATTCGGATTTTTGAGCACTATTCCTTTTTGGCCGGTATGCGGTGTTCGAAATCCGGTTCGCGTTGCACCTCTCCATCGGCAATCGCGGCGTTCAACTCGCCATACGTCTCAGGTGATAAGGATCGTCCATCGATACGTGGATCGTCCGAAGCCATTCTGTAAGAACGAAACACAGCTGGCGTTGGTCCGAAGGAACTGGGCAGGGTCCAGGGGCTGATAAATTCCCATACAACTTCGTGATCCTGGGTGACCTCGAACAGGCGGCCGCTTGCGCCTTCAGTAATTAGCGTATTACCGTTAGGCAGTCTTTCACAACCACTCACCATAAAGCTGTAGAAGGCGACCACGGTAGGGTTGAAAAAACTCCAGGTGATGTCTTCGGTTTCCCGGTCCAGTTCAACAATTCGAGAGAAATTCGGACCGCGTTTACGATGACAGCCGTTGTCAAAAATCAGGATGTTGCCGTTGCCCAGCATCGATGCATTGTGCTGGTGTGACAACTGATCCGGCCCCCACTTCCATGTGAATTCACCGGTTTTGTGATCAACAATGGCGACCGTACTGGTTAAGCGGAAGCTGATGAGCCAGTCACCGTTATCCAGCACTTCCAATGAGTTGGCATGGGTCCATTCCTTATGGCTCTCAAGCGGGCAAATTTGATCTTCATCAAATGAAAGATGCTCCCAGGAGTACCACTCTGAGACGATATCACCGACGGGCGTAATTTCGCGGATTAGATCTCCCCACATGATATCCGGGTCTTCTTCGTGGTGATGACCACCCTGGACTTGTCTGCTGATGTCTCCGGGAAGTTTGTCCCAGGCAAAATAGATGGTGTTACCGTTTTGTAAACGAACATAATCGTGATGCATCATGACATCTCGATGTTCCCAAACAGTGTTGCCATGCCAATCGAGTTCTATGAGTGCACCGGCCGAGCCGCCAATTAGTTCTGCGCCTCCGGCATCCTCTGGTGGCAGGGTTTGGATAAGCAGGTTTCCGTTGTCCAGGAATTTTAGGTGCTGGATACCTTCTTCATGATGCCATTGGTGTACGATCTGGCCTTGCATATCAACAATCGTTGCATGGTGTCCCCTGACTGAGCTGAATATTGTATAACCAGGGAAAGCCTGGTCGTTATTGTAAGTAAGACCGATGAGTCTATTGGTTAACCACGCCATGGATATTCCTTGAGTGAGAAGGCGTACAATTGTGCCACAAAGGACAAGCCATGAAATATCAACTCCTGGAACTTGAACCGTTAACGCCGTGTATTGGTGCGATCTTACATGGCGTTGATCTGACGAGGCCTTTGAGTGATGAAATGTTCAGTGAGATTCATGATGCCTGGATGGATCACTTGGTCTTGTTCTTTAGGGGCCAACCCATGACATCCCAGCAGCACTTGGCGTTGGGTGAACGATTTGGCGAACTGCATATTCATCCCGCTGCGCCCTACGCAGACAACAATCCCGCGCTGATGAAAGTACATACAGACAAGGATTCTTTCCGCAACAACGGCGAAGGCTGGCATTCTGATGTCTCGGCGGATATTGAGCCGCCCATGGCCAGCATTTTGCATATCAACCAAACACCAGCGCAGGGTGGTGATACGCTCTGGGCAAATATGTATGAAGCTTACGATGCCTTGTCGGATCCCATTAAGAAATTGCTGGATTCACTGACCGCAGTGCATGCTGCAGATTACACCGGGTTTTATGGAGAACACCAACCCCAGAGGGAGAATCCGAGGGCGGAACATCCGGTCATTCGTACGCATCCCGTAACCAAACGTAGGGGTTTGTTTGTCAACAGTGGCTTCACCAAGCGCATTAAGGGGATTAACCGTGCGGAAAGTGATGCGCTGCTAGCCATGTTGTTTGAACATGTCAAAAACCCGAATTTCCATTGCCGCTTTCAATGGCAAACTGATTCCGTGGCGATCTGGGATAATCGCTGCACGCAGCATATGGCGATCTGGGATTATTATCCCCACACACGCACTGGAATTCGTGTGACGGTCAAAGGTGACAGGCCATTTCACTGATGAGTCATACTTTCTTCATTACAGATGTATTTGCCGAGGCATCCTACGCAGGTAACCAACTGGGAACCCTGCTTGACGCCGCTGATATAGCTACAGGCGACATGCAGAAAATTGCACGTGAGTTCAATTTTGCTGAAACAACATTTATTACGGGAGGCAGTCTTGAACTGGGATTCGATGTTCGTATTTTTACGCCCAAATCGGAATTGCCGTTTGCCGGGCATCCGACGCTTGGTACAGCCTTCCTGATCAGAAACGAAATACTGCAAGCAGACATAAGCGAACTGACCTTAAATCTTGGCGTTGGCAATATTCCGGTGTCCTTTTCTGATGACGGTGTCCCCTGGATGAAGCAGAAACCTCCCACATTCGGGAATACAGTTTCAAAAGAGAAAATCGCAGATGAACTGGGTTTACAGACATCGGACATCGATCCGCGATACCCGGTCCTGCCTGTTTCGACAGGGCTGGAATTTCTTATGGTGCCGGTAAATAGTTATGGGGCGCTGAAAGCGGCGAGAGTTATCGATGGCAAACTTTCCGATGGTTATTTCGTTTTCTGTAAAGGCGGCTACAACGATGATCAAAGTATTCAGGCGAGGATGTTTGCGTCTGCATTGGGTGTTGCAGAGGATCCGGCGACCGGCAGCGCCAACGGGTGTCTTGCGGCTTACCTGGTTGAATATGAATATCTTGGCAGCAATGATGTAGAAGTTATTGTAGGGCAGGGGTACGAGATTGATCGTCCCTCTCAACTTTATCTCAAGGCATCAAAATTCGATGCTGTTTATGACATTCGTGTTGGCGGAAAAGTTCGCGTGGTCGCAGAGGGTAAGTGGCGAGCCGACCCTTAAGGTTTTCTTTCAAGCTCAATGTGGCTATAGAGTCCAATAAAATTCCACAACTTCTGGGAAATCCTGTCAGCATCCCCATGTTTTATTGCCGACTGGAGTTCTTCTGTCGCGCTGATAACGACAGGCAGCTGTAGTTTTACCGCATACCTTAGAATCCATCTACATGCTTTTTCCAATTCCCCTGAGTTACCGTAGTCCCAGGCAGATTGCATTCCGAGGAGCTTTGAACCGAGCTGAGAGACAAAGTTTTCCAGCAGTTCGGCGTTTTTTTCACCGACAGGCAAGGAAATCTTGATACCTTCTATAGATTGAGGTTTTACGCCAAGAGAAGATCCGTCATCTACTGGTACCTCCTGAATTTCTATTCGCAAGTCCAGTTTTCTAAGCTGACCGATGATATTAGGGATTGAATCAAAATCTTTTTGGCGCAGGCAAAGTTCGAGTGCCGAGACAAGGGGGTCAAATTCTGAGAACCCTAATTTGAACGCCTCACTTTTAATCCAGTTACCGATTACAACCAGTTCAAGATAATTCTCTTGTTGAATACCATTGTCCATGACATCCAGGTGTTGGCTGAGACGAACGATAAAACGTTCTACCATGGAACGCAGTATTGGATTACTCATATCCCTGGAAGAATGTATTGGAGTGTTGTCACCTTCAGCGAGGTTAGCATCGGAGGAAGCAGATTCTGGGGAAGCAGCACTTGCCGATGCAACGAGTTGTTCAATTTCCTGTCTGGCAGCTTGTTCAGACTTCGCGTTCTGCTTTGCTTCAGCTCTAGCCTCATCAAGAGCATTTTTGTTCGCCAGGACCCGCTTCTCTGTTGCCTCTTTTTCAAGTTCGATTTCTTTGACTCTGGATTCGGCTTCGCTGAGCAACTGGGATGTTTCCTTGGCAAACTCGTTCGCCTGGTCCAACTCGATACGTGTACTGGCATCCGCTTTTACAGTCGTTCGAGCTTCTCTAAGTTCTGCGGCTATAGCGTCAATTTTTCTTTGAGTTTCCTTATCGATTTCAGCCCGGGTTTCTGCCTCCCGTTTGGCAGCTGCTCTGGCCGGGTTCACTTCATCTATTAGAGATTCAATTTGATTTCCGGAGTATTGTTCGACCCGATTTCGAGATTCTGCCTCGCCAGCCAATTTCTCTTCTGTCAGGGTAAGGGCGGTTTTTAGTGAATCGACTTCAAGCCGGAGTTTGCCAGACTCTTGCTGAAGTGTTACGTCGTTTGCAAGGGAAGTTTCTGCATCGGAAAGCTGATCATTCCCAGAAGTGTTAAGCGATTCCTCTCTTTGTTTTGCTTCCTCATTAGCCTGGCGTTGAGCGTTACCCAACACCAATTGCAGGGTCTCAACCTGTAACCTTGAATTTTCTGCAATTTCATCGCGTTCCTTTTTATTCTGTTCAGCAGTCGACTGGGTTTCTACAAGTTCCTCAGCCAGTTTGTCAGCCTCGAGTTGGATAGCTGAAACCTGTTGCTGTGAGGATGCTAGTTGCGTTTGTAAAACTTGGTGTGTTTCTTCGAATTCCACTGTCAGTCGGTCCAGCTTATCTTCGAGTACAACCCTGCTGGAAGATTCCTGTTCTGAGATCGCTCTTGCACTGTTCAGTTGCTCCAGTAGTGTCTTAACCTGGGACTCGTATTCGATATCAGCAGTTGAATGAAGATCGATTTCCTGTTCCAGGTGAGCTTTCGCGTCGATGAGCGCTGTACGAAGTTCGTTAACCTGAGTCTCGGTCGCCTCACGGGTCTGCAACCGCTGAGAGAAGTCTTCCTTGGTTGCTTCTGCCTCAGCTAATTGTGTTGAGATATGTTCTATTTGTTCTCTTGCTCGTTGTTCGTCAAGTTTTCTTGCTCGTGTTTCATCCTGAATACTGATGGTTGCTCGTTCCAGAGATGCTTGCAATTCTGCCACCGTTTCATTGGCCGAAGTTTCACTTTCGGACCGCGATTCAATTTCATTTTGTAGCTGGTTCTTCGCTGTTGAAAGTTCAGATGTGAGTTGCCGAATTCTTTCGTAGGTTTGATTTTTAAGTTGAGCCCGTGCTCGCGCTTCATTATCGGCGGCGTTACGTGCTGATTCCAACTCTACCGATAGTGACTCTGCCTTCGCGCTGGCATCGGTAAATGCTGACAACCGTTCTTCGATTTCATTTTCGATTCTTTCTTTTTCAACCGTGAGCTCTGCTGCAAGTGATTCAGCCTCAATTCTCGCTGTGGCATCCGCTTCTGCTCTAGCCTCAGCACTCGTCTTTGCTTCTACCTCCCGGGCAAGCTTTGCTTCAGCTTCAGACTGTTCCTGCGCTGCTTGTTGTGTTTGGGTTTGTGCGGCGACGAGCGCTTGCTGTGCATTGTCTGCGAGTGATTCAGCCTCAATTCTCGCTGTGGCATCCGCTTCTGCTCTAGCCTCAGCACTCGTCTTTGCTTCTACCTCCCGGGCAAGCTTTGCTTCTGCTTCAGACTG
>JAPUGI010000125.1 GCA_027292925.1 Gammaproteobacteria bacterium | reverse complement strand
CATCTTCAGGTTGTGCTAAGACTGTTTCCATCGTGTCCTGCATAGGTTCGTTAGCAGAAGGCACAAGGTCAATCTTCGCTGTGTCCTGGGTGGGTTCATCTTCAGGCGGTGCTAGGACTGTTCCCATCGTGTCCTGCATTGGTTCATCAGCATTAGATTCATCCGCAGGTGGAACAAGGGCAGCACTTACCTCATCTATTTTCGAGATAACTTCTGTATCTATTTGTTTTTCATAATTATTAGTCTCAATCTTATCCTCAAGCAGACCTTCCACCAAAAAACTCAACCGGTCATCTATGCTTCCAAGGGCTGGTGCCGATTGTTCCACTTTCGCAACGTCAGGTTCCGCGGCAGTTTCTTCTATCATCATTTCGGGAGCGGGCAATGGTCTGATTGCCAGGCGGTCATCAACTCGCGCAATCGACGCAAGTAACGGTGCATAGACAAACCCTAATTCAACACCATCTCTGGCAACCTTGTACCAGACACCACCCCTGGTTTGTGTCTGCCCGACTACCCACACCTTGTCGCCCCGATCGAGACGCCCTACTCTTGGCGAAGTGGGAAACGGGGCCTGCCGGACATTCGCGACCTTGCTTGCCTGCATATCCGAATCAATAAAGGTCACTTTGAATTTCTCCCGGGGCTGCGCGGCCGCCCGGGCTTCCTTCAACTTTCTTTCTATGGCGGTTTTTTTCACCATCGCAAGGGCGGTAAACGTCCCGTTCGGATACTGCTTCAGATAAGCGTCGAACTCGCCGGTATTTTCACTACTTTTTATTGAGTTCCAGAATGTAATTTCTGCACTGCCTGCCGCTGCAACACCGGTTCGCAGCTGATTCGCCACAGCACCTTCAGGCAGCGTAAAAACAAAGTCACCCCGGTCAAAATTCTTGTCCCGTAACTTGCCGTATCGGGGCGTTTGCATGGATTCCGTCAGATTCGTGACGCGGTCACCAAGAAACATCCCAAGCTCGCTGGCAGTGACATAGCCGTCGCCGTTGGCGTCAGAGCGTTCCTCCCCGGTGATCGCCCTGATGAACAATTCGCGAAAAGCACCATCATCAGAAACTGTCTGGTCTGCGTCGCCAGAGGTAAGGAACTGCCGCACAGGCATGGTTGTTGCTCTGGTGATAGCAGCCGGGGGTATCGCTCTTTGACTGCTAAAGACGGTACCTGCGAAACATGAATCAAACACCGCATAGGCGTGTTTTGACACTGCCTGGCGCATAAACGTCCCAAAGTCGCGTAATGCTACCGAGGCAAATTTGAACGCTGCTCCTTCCGTCGGCACCGGCGCATCAGTCGGGATGAGATAGCCTTCACCGTCAACCGTAGCACCATGACCGGCATACCAGATAAACAGTCTTGCGGAAGGACTATCACCTTTTAGTATAAAAAAGCGCTTGAATACCCGGTTGAGGCTATCGGAGTCCAAATTCCTGTGCAATTCGACGTCAAAACCTTTTGCTTCAAGGGTCTCCGCAATTAGCTCAGCGTCCTTGACGGCATTACTCAGTTTGGGCCAGCCATTGGTGTAATTGTCGTTACCGATAACCAGGGCAAAGCTCTCAGAATACAGTTCAACGGTTTCGCCAAACGCAGCATCCCTTGCCTCGGAAACCTTGAGGTTAACCGATACACCCCTGGAAGCCCCTTGAACCTGTATTCCTGACAGGAAAAGCAGGCTGGCCAACCCAGGCAATATCAACTTTCTGACGAGCCGTTTCACATGTGAATAATGCGCAAATTCTCACCAATTATCCATCGATATCAACCCAGGTTATGGCTTCACGAAGCACATCACCGAGAGGGTAGAAACCTCTATCCACCACAACCTTCGGGCAAATAAAAATTATCAATGAAATGCGCCCTGCAGCGGTTTATCATCAAAATTATGCTGGTCGTTGTAGCAATCTGATATGGCACATATTTTTCAGGTCCTGATACTCTTTGTCGTGGTAGCCGGAATTGATGCCCATGGTGCGACAGAAAATTCAACGGTTACTACTGCCATGATTCAAGCGCAAAAATTAATCGCTGCTGACAATAAAAGGCAGGCGCTGAATCTATTGGTTGAAACTCGCGAACAATTTCCCGACAACGTGGCGCTGATTGAACTCCAGGCGCAACTTCTCTTCGATATGAAAAGATTTGGAGAGGTGGAAAAACTGATCGATGCATCAATATCTACCCCTTCACTCAGTGCATTGTTGGCATCCACTAACGAACGTTTGGAGCGCACGACCCGTAGCTATGCAGTAGCAATCATAGCCATTCAGAAAAACATGGATGTAGAAGATTTCACCACCGCTATCTCAATTGCAGATCGCGCACTGCAGAAATTCCCCGCGCAAGAGGAGCAATTTTTAACACTCAAGGGCGAAGCCCTTTACAAGAACAACGAACTTGAAGCCGCCGAAATTGAGTTCCGCAAGGCACTGAACATTGATCCATTAAACCCTGTGGCAAAGGAATATGTGGCGGAAATCAGGTCCACAAGACAAGCGCAAACCAGTGAAGAATGGGCTGAGTGGGTACTTATCTTTAAAGACAAGGTTGGCGACTTCATCGTCACCTTCCTGGCATTGTTTGCGGCGTTTCTCCTTAACTCCCTTATGGGTCCCATTGGATTGCGATTAAAGCTGAACCACGCCAGACGGTCATTTGAGCGAGGTGATTACGATGAATTTACGGATTTGATCGAGGGGCTCCTGGATCAGGAAAAATTCGCCATGTTACGCTCGAATTTCAGATTCGTCCTCCACCACAAGAGTTATGACGACGCCAAAGAAATCCTCAAGCGGTTCGTTGTCACGCCGGAACGGCTACCCTCTCTGCTCCATATATTGGATCGCGAACGTGAAAAGATGCTGGAAAACGCTTAACCAGATGTCGCTGCTGGGGCTGATGGCTTGTTCCAGCGGAGGTCCGGTTGAACCAGTCACATCTATTCATCCACTGGAGCAGGATGCTCTTTATGCGCTCGAGCTAAAGATGCCGGTGGAGGCTGCCTACGCTCTCGATGCTGCACTTGAAAAATACCAGTCCATCGACGACCTGGCTGGACAATGGCGAATCCGGTACGCGATAGCGTCAATTGCATTTACAAACGATGATCTCATTGAAGCCGCAACCCAGGCAGATGTCCTTGAAGAGATTGCCGAACAGCTGAATTCCGCAACGATCAAATACAAAACTTACCTGATGTTGGGTAGATCCCGCGACGATGAACAGTACTATTACGATGCACTTAATCTCGCCTCTTCGACACTCCAGAAAGCAGTTGCCCGGGCCTATCTCGGAGAAACCGGTTTGGCGGTCGAATTGCTGGAGGACGCCGGTTCAAACAACCCGGGAGATCGAGGTTTTATTTATTACCAGCATGCACTGGTAACTGAATCACCTACCTATTTTCACTTATCACTGGACGCCTACAGGTTGGCTGAAGATTCTCGCGGTGTAGCAGATTCACTGGTTAGCCTTGCCCGGATCGAATTCGCAAATAACAGAATTCGCCAGGCACAAACCTACGCCCGCAGAGCTGTACGAGTCCTTGAATCAGCAGGTGACAGCGGACGTGCAAGGACTGTTGAAGACTGGCTATCAACGCTATGAGTAGCATGCCAGATCGCCAACATCCGTTGGATATCATAGACACCATCGGACGCTGGCCCCGCGAAGTGATCAGCTACATCCTGGACATCATTGGCCTCATATCCATAGCACTCAGGTCTACCCGCCATCTTCGCAACAAAAGGCGGCGCAGGATTTTTCTTTCCCTATTCGTGCGCCAACTTTACAACACCGGCGTCCGCGCCCTTTTTGTTAACGGCATAATTGCAGTGATCATCGGCGCTTTACTGATGTCGCGATTGTTTGAGTATATCCCGAGGCAGGTGCTGGCGGATCAGTATGGTTACCTGTTCGTGGTCATCATTTTTCGGGAATTGGGGCCCTTGATATCGGGGATAATCCTGATCGCAAGGTCGGCAACCGCGGTAACTTCAGAAATCGGGTTTCTACGCATGAGAAGGGAATTTCAGGTACTCAATGGCCTTGGTATCAATCCTGTCTTCCTGTTTCTCTTACCTGTATTTTTCGCATTTCCGGTTTCACTTTTCCTGATGTTCCTGTACTTCGATTTCATGTGCATCTTATCTGCATATTCCGTTATCTGGTTGTCGGATCCGAGCATCAGCTTTGTTGTTTTCCTCGGCAATATCTTGCAGCAAATCACACTCAATGAGGTCGCAATTAATGCGGTTAAAGCGATACTGGGCGGCATGGTGATCGGCGTGATCTCAATTCATTTTGGCGCAAGAGCCACTGACAGTTTTGATGATGTGTCCGACGCCATATCCAACTCGACAACATCGCAGTTAATGGCCTTCTTTCTCATCAACGTTGTCCTCTCCCTGCTGGCGTACACCCAGTAGGGATCTGGAGCAGAGAGCGCCAATGCCAGTTGCCATCAGAAACCTGCACATAGAATATCCTGGACAACTGGTGTTCGATTCCGTTGATATGGATGTTGCAGACAATGAAATTGTCGCAGTTGAAACTCAAGTTTTAGATGGTGGTACAAGCCTGCTCCGGGGTATCGGCGGATTTCTCAATGATGTTGGTGGTGAGGTGAACTTGAATGGAGTCGACCTGTTGACCTGCATTCCCGCGGAACGGGCGGTCAGGGTCGGCTATGTATATGAGGACCACGGGCTGGTCAGCCTGTACACGGTCTATGAGAATATCGTTTTACCACTACTGTTCCATACAGAACTCAGCGATGATGAAATTCACGGGCGTGTATCTGAAGTGTGTACTTCATTGAACCTGGATGAAGCGCTGTTTGCACACCGTCCTCATCAACTTAATGATGTTCAAACCAGGCTGGTCAACCTTGCCCGCGGTTTGATAATCAACCCCGAACTAATGCTCATCGATGAGCCGGAAGGCGGGATGTCAGAGGAGTATTTACACGATACAATGGTAACGTTACGTGAAAAGCAACAAATCAACCCCATGGCAATCATCATTACGACGTCCGATGATTTTGTCTTGGAGAAAGCGGACAGGGTTTTTCGTATTGAAAACCACAATCTGATGCCAGAGCAATGAAAACTTCTGCCTACACCCCGTTTGATGTCAGCACCAAGGATCGCATCGTTGGGTTTTTTGTTATCGGCGCCGTACTTTTGTTCCTGCTTGGTTTTTTTATCCCTTTTATCCAGCGTCTGTCGGATGATAAAGGTATCCCCTTCTATACGCTTCTGGACGAGACCTATGGTATTGCACCTGAGGCGAACGTGTCGCTGAGAGGTGTCGTAATAGGCAGTGTCGTCGAGGTTGGCATCACCAGGGATGGCATGGTACGAGTGGACATTGCCCTCTCCCATATCTACAGCGAATTCTATACCAGGAACAGCTCACTGGCGGTGGACTCCGATATCGGCGTCAGTACCCTTCTCACTGGAAGCGGATTGATATTGTCACCAGGGAAGGCAGAAAACGGGCTGATGGAACCTGGCGAATTTATCACCACGGATATCCCCCAGGGATTCGGTTCAATTCTGGCAGAACTGGATCTGATGCAACTGACTGATCAAGTCACCGAGATAGTCGCCAACGTGGAAGATATAACCTCCGGTCTTGCCCAGAACCAGGACAAGATATACAGGAGTATTGACAATCTTGAACAGGTGACCGCAAGTCTTGCCAAAGTTTCTGAGGAATTACCGGGGATGGTGAAGTCAGTCGACCAGAGTCTGCTGGCACTGCAATCTTCGATGCAGGGTGTTGACAGGCTAATCGTTGCCACAGACAAGAACTTACAGTTGACGTTGCAAAATACAGTGCAACTAACAGAGCAGGCAACCCTCACCCTTGGCGAAGCTGAGCTCCTGTTCAAGGCGACTACTCCACTGATGAACCAGCTGCCGGTGGTACTCGTCACCACCGATATCGCGCTGCAAAGTATTACCGAGCTAACAGATCAGTTAAGCCAGTCATGGCTACTGGGCGGCGGTGGTAAAGAGGTAAGCCGACCTGCAGTGCCGAGCGCACATCCCCATGACGATGAATTGTACAAACCGGAATCCACCGCCCAAAAATAACATCAGGAGCATCCCGTGAGATTTCCTTCAAAACTTCCAGCCATACTTCCAATTCTCACTATCATTGCTCTTGTTTCAGGTTGTGCTGTTTCAACTGACAGCATCGTGATGGGAAGCCGCGCACCAATCACTGGAAAGGTTGAAAGCAAACAGAGACCTGAATCCAACCTGCCGCGTACCGTCGCCGTTTTACCATTTACCAACAAAACCGATAACGAGTTTGCATTCACAGTCGTTAGAAGAACCATGGTGAACCATTTTTCAACTAAAAATTACCGGATGCTGCATTGGCGAGATGTCGATAATCGACTCACCCTGGCCGGGCTCCATAATGCTGCCGCCATAGAAGCAAAATCGTCAGCGGAGCTGCGTCAAATATTGGGGGTAGACGGTCTGCTTTATGGAGACATCACTCATTACAACAAAACGTTTGCCGGGATCTATGCACAGATAGCAGTGGGTGTTGAGCTACGATTCCTGAATGCACAGGATGAAGTCATCTGGGAAGTCAAAAATGTGCAACGATCCCATGCCGGTGGGGTGTCTACGAATCCGGTAGGTCTCATCATGAATGCCCTGCTGGCTGCAAAACATCTCCGTGGAGATATCAATCTGTACCGTGCCGCCGACGACCTGGGTCGTGATCTTGCCAAGGAAATGCCGGAACCGCAGAGTGTCTCCCAGCGCAAAAAACCGGTTATCACGAACGTCGTGCATTCCGGTGTTGATCAATTTCTGAAATACGGAGATACACTGGAAATTGGTGTGGCGGGTGCACCCGGAATGACAGCAGTAGCCTTCATAGATGGCATTGGCATCCTTGACCTCATCGAAGAAGAACCCGGCCAATATATCGGTAAGGTGGCTCTGGATAAAAAACATAACCTGGACGATATCGCCGTTATCGGGCGCCTGCAGGATGACTTTGGACAGACCAGCAGTTGGGTCTCGCCCTATGGCCTGCTTAACGTTGATAACACGCCGCCAGGGGCAGTGCTAAGTTTACAGACAGAATCCCGGAACAGCGCTATCAAGGTTAATTGGAGCGCACCAACAGACGGTGATATAGCCGGTTACACTATTTCCTACGCAAATACAGAAACTGGCGTGCCAGCCAAAAGCTTTCAATCCAGCGATTCGGCCATTACTTTGGAAAAACTCCGTAATTTCCAGACGGTCTATATTTCAGTTTCTGCCTTTGATCGGGCCGGTAACCTCAGCGAAACAGCAAAGGTTGCCGGTACCCCGGCTCCCGATCCAAGGTTCAGCGGCGCAACTAACGTATCGAATCCACTGCCAACCAATATCGCGGGTATCAACCGTCTCATGCCTGAAGGAAACCCCTATTACCTGAGAAGTAAGAGCAAGGTCGCGACCGATGGTGTCTTGTTGATTGCTCCAGGCGTTGAAATCATCGTCAGTCCCAACGCGAGACTGTCGGTGCTGGGTGAAATTCATGCATTCGGCAACAAGGAACATCCTGTCATTGTCAGGGATGAAAACGGCCAGGTCTTTGATGAATTCCTGTTACTCCAATCTACACAGGCAATAAACCTGCAAGGGCTCAACATAAGGAATGCCGGTATCCCAATCCAGATTACGGCAGGTCGTCCTCTTATCGGCAACTGCTCTCTCATCAACAGTGCATTTAATGCACTCACGATTTCCGGGTCGGCAAGACCGGTTATACGAAACTGTACAATCAGTGGCACAAAAGCAAGCGGTGTTATTGTCTCCGGCCAGGCACAGCCAACATTTGAAAAAAACAATTTCTCCTACAATGAACCATTCCACTTACAAAACGGCTCAACCTACCAGGTCGATATCACGGATAATACATTCACCCCTGCGGCTTCCAATATGACGGTATTAGGTGACGTAAATTACTAAGGAGACATTAATGAGATTGCTCACACTAATTTTCCTGTTTTGTGTTTTACCCGTCGGTGCTTCCGCCGAGGAGTATGTGGAATGGGTTGGGGCCAATAGCGGTGTGAATTGGAGTTCCGGTCGGATTCAGGCAGAAGGTGCAGGCGTTGGACCGGACAATATGCTACCCGGCATGGCCAGAATGATGGCCTGCCGTGCTGCCGTTCTTGATGCCCAGAGAAACTTGCTGGAATCCATCAAAGGCGTGCGCGTCGAAGGAGCCACGGTGGTCGCCAACATGATGGTAGAAAGCGACATCATCAACACCAGTGTAAGCGGATTACTCAAGGGTGCCCAGGTTGTAAAACGTGACCCACAATCAGACGGCAGCTGTTTAGTGCAGATGACAGCCCCGCTTGGTGGTCAGTTCACAACCGCTGTTTACAGCCAAGTATTTGAGGGCGCTCCGTTGAGCAGCATTTATCAGGAGCTTACGCCATTGGCTGCCATCGCAGGATTTGTAAACACGAGTCTCGAATTCCTAGTTCCCGGCGCATTCGCCGCCGAACTACCACCCTGGCAGGAAGCGTTCGACCGCCTGTCAGCGAGAATATCAGCGCTGGAAGATTTACTCAGTACTCATCCGGCGATAGTTGAAGGCACGGACACTGGGCCTACAGGGCTGGTGCTTGATGCCCGGGGCAGCAACTTCATCCCATCCATGTCGCCAAAAATATTGAAATTACGAGCGGGCGTGATTTATCCCAACAAGAAACATCAGGTAAGTCGTCGTGATCGGGGCCAACTGGTCTCCCTGTTCACACGAGATCTAAACACGGCCCGCAGACACCCGACCGTGGGCGAAAGGCCCATCGTGCTAAAAGCACTGCGAACTTACGGAAAAACACGGACACAAATCGTACTTGGCTTACAATCATCCGAAAGATTACTGGACCTGGTGAAAGCCGGCTTTCTTGATGATTCCGGGGTGATCATTGTTCTATAGGAGTAGATTATGAGAGTCAGGTTACCTTTATGCTTATTCATCCTGGCATTGCCGTTGCTGGTCAGCGCGGAACAATCCTCAATTACCAATGCCGATGGTTACTCTTGTATGGGTGTTGACCATTCGCGAAAACAAACCGAGAACCTGGCGCTCCAGGACGCGAAACGCAATGCCGTTGAATTTTCCAAGACCTACATAGAAAGTAAAACGCAGATGGAGAATTTCCAGCTGAAGAAAGATCTGGTAACGGCTTTCTCAAAGGCCAATGTCAAGGTTATCGAGGTGCTGAACGAAGTGTGGGATGACCCTGCCACCGGGGACTGTTACACCATCAAAATCCAGGCGGAAGTCATACCGGCAAAAGAGGAAATGCGAAAAGTTATCGCCAGTGGCGCTATGATGGAAGACCCGAGGGCGCCATTGACCATCAAGGTATGGACCAACCAGGATAAATTCAAGGCCGGTGAAGTCATGAAGATCTATCTCAAGGGCAATAAACCATTTTATGGACGCCTGATCTACGTTGATGCGACGGGAACAAACCTGCAATTACTGCCGAACCCATTTCGCACGGACAATTACTTCCAGGGCGGCGTCATCTACGAGGTGCCAACTGGCCTTGATAAGTTTGATCTCACGGTGCAGGAACCATTTGGATCCGAAAAAGTAGTTCTATATGGCAGTACATCGCCGCTGGGTCAACTGAGTACAACCAATCTCGGCCCAGTCCTGAAGGTGGATGCACCTGAAAAAGAAATCGCGGCGAAAACCCGTGGCATTGCTTTCTCAACCGACAGGAAAGAGCAGGTCTCTGAATTTGCTGAAGCCGTAGCGGAAGTTACTACTGGCGCTTAGGTTACGTGGCTTGACTGTTGAACTGTTGCCTGTAGTACGTCGCCACGATTCCGGAAATACTTAGCGACAACTTCTCAAACGACTTCACCAGTTCGCGATCTGCATTTTCATACGCCGCAACGGTAAGTAATGTCTCGCCTCCTTCGGCGATATCCTCTCCCAGCTTGGAAGCCAGGTTCATTTCTTCGCCGAAATATCCTTCAAGGGTTTCAGAAAACAGCATCTTCCCGTAGCCGATACCAATGCACACCCTGAAAGGTTCGTTTTCAGTCAGCATTAACTTGGCTTTTTGTACTGCCTCATGAGCTGCCAGTGCAGCTCGAATCGCATCATCAGGATGATCAAATATCGCATAGACATTGTCTGCTTCAAATTTGAAATCCTTGTCATGGTGAGTTTCCAGAATCGGCCCGACAATTTGACGCATCATCACCAAACGCGTCAGGAAATACAAAATTCCATGTTCCTCCGAAATCCGGGAGAAGCCCGATGAATCCAAAATCATCACTGATACTGTCTGGCCGTAACGGTCAAAAATCTCGGCTGCCCGCTCAACGGGATCAATATCACTTGCTATTAATTCGCCCAGATGTTCGAAAAGATTTGCCATAGTGGATGGTTATTTTGCTTAAAAGCATTATAGCAAGCCTACCGGGATTTCTCCGGCCTCTGATGGGTCATCCCTTACCCTTCCCTATCGCCGACCCAACTGTCGAGCCAAACAACTGAAACGCCAGCACACTGATACCAACCAGACAAACCTGGTTTAACGCAGATTCAACCTCAAGATAAAAAACTGCCCCAAGCCCCGCTGCAACGCCAAACGCCATGCCTATCAGCATGCCGAGTATGGGAAGAGACATTTTCTGTGGCTCCTTGCTCAAGGGTTCATCCTCGTTCCGAAGCCCTTATCCTACACCAGCATTGAAAGGCACGGAGAGACACTGTCATAATTGCGTTTTTTTGGGAGAATGGATATGCGAATTCTAAAATCACTTTTGTCGGTCCTGCTGCTGGGTTTCTCATTCAGCGTATTTGCGGCACCGGTTGTCGGTGATGCCGCACCGGATTTTGAATTGATGGGATCGGATGGGAAGACCTACTCGGTGTCGCAGTTCAAAGGCGAAAAACCGGTGGTTATCGCTTTTTTCCCGAAAGCCTTTACCGGTGGCTGAACTATGGAATGCAAGGCGCTGCGTGACAGTGACCAGGAAATCAGTAA
>JAPUGI010000124.1 GCA_027292925.1 Gammaproteobacteria bacterium | reverse complement strand
ACTGCTGATTTCGGGTTCAGGCAACTATGATGCAGAGCGCCTGGTGAGCGATTTTGCGCAGGTCAAAATTTCCGGAAGTGGCAACGCCAATGTTTCAGTGAGTGATGATTTGAATGTCATCATCAGTGGTAGTGGCAAAGTAAGTTACGGTGGTTATCCGGATATCTCAAAACTCATATCGGGCTCCGGCAAGTTGATGCGTCGCCGCCGGAACAAACAGAAAATGAACAACGGCGAGGAGCATGGCTAGTAGTTTTTGGGTGGCGATAGCAGTAATTGCCACGTGTGCCATTATTACAAATGGCGTTGTAAAAATTATCAGGGCTGCGAAATCCAGTGGCAAGGCAGGAAACCACAAGCTTAACGACCTGGAAGCTGACCTCGAATCTCTGGAGGCCGACCTCGATGACGCCAGGCAACGAATCGAGGTACTGGAGAAAATCGTTACCGATGAAAAATATGATCTCGGCAAAAAAATAGACGACCTGGCAAACTAGCACCCGCGTTTTTTTATGCCGTCAAGCCTTCCCTCAAAAACAAACTGTTTCATATCTCCCAGAAACCCCCTTTGCTCACTTTCTTCAAACTGATTGGCACTATAGGTCGCAATCAGTCCCTTCCAGAAAGGGTAGGCGGAGCGGTTATTCACTAATACTCGAACCCGCCACGGGCCTGGAAACAGGTTCCATATTATTATTGCTGCCCTGCTGCCAACTTGTTGACGGCGAAATTGCCGGAGTACAAAAAACTCCGCCAGGTCTGTCGTTTTTAGGCCGTTGTGGGGGTCGGTTTCCCGTCGCACCAGCGCAAATCCGGCAAGCTGTTCGTCAGCCAGTATGAGGAACGGGAATTGGTCTGGATCATCCCAATAATGATTCAGAAAGGGATATCCAAATCGTCCATCCTCGCCGATTTCCACGCTAGAAAATTCCGAGAAGTCATGCAGATACAATTCAAGCAGGTTATCCATGATGGCCGTGTCGGTTTTCTCTGCTGGCTTAATGGTGACGTCCACTATGAATCACCCATTGCACTGAGGACACGGTCCGGGTAATCACTGAACACACCATCGACACCCAGTCGAATCATACGTTGTATTTCGTCCGGCTCATTGACGGTGTAAACGTACACTTTGAGACCACGGGTATGGGCCTCGTCTACCAGTTTTTCGGCCACCAGATTTCTCGATAGATTGATCGAATAGGCACTTAAGCTTGAGGCGCTGGCGAAGTAGTCCGGAACGACTTTTTGAAATAACGCGCCTCGCCTGAATCCTGGATCCGCCTTCGCCAATTCCGAGTGGTTAAATGATGACAGGAGAAACTGGTATCCGTCCCAGCCACAGTCGCAAAGAGATGCCAGGAACATGGATACCGGCAGGGCTGTATCCGGACCTTTCAATTCAACATTGAGGCCACAGCGTTTGTCGACCAGTTCAGCAACTTCTCGCAGGGTTGGAATCTGCTGACCTGCGCCTGCATCCAGGCTCCTCAGATATGTAAGGCTTGAAGCCATCACATCACCCTCGCCGTTAGTCGTTCTCTCCAGCGAATCATCATGGATAACCAGCAGTTCTCCTTCGACGACATATACATCCAACTCAATCCAGGGGCAGCCCATGTCGATGGCCATGGCAAATGAACTTAATGTGTTTTCAGGCTCATATCCGCAGGCACCGCGGTGTCCGAAACAGAGGAAATTGGTCATAACCCGGTAATCAATTAATGGGATGATGACTGTAATGGCAGCGGGGTGTATTTGTCTATGAATTGATCAGTTTCTGCCTAATACACCGTCGGCCGTGCCTCGCCTGGCCGCACCTTACCGGCCGCATCGCCGGTCGCACCTCGCCGGCCACAAGCAGTTAAGATACAATCAGCTATGGCGCAATGACAAATTGCGCACCATGTATTTAGGAATTCAATGTCGTACCAGGTACTTGCAAGAAAATATCGGCCTTCAATCTTCGCAGAGGTGGAAGGCCAGGAGCACATCCTGCGTGCCTTGATTAATGCGCTCGAACAGAACCGATTGCACCACGCTTACCTCTTTGCCGGTACTCGTGGTGTTGGTAAAACGACCATTGCCAGAATCCTGGCTAAATGTCTGAATTGTGAACGAGGGGTAACCGCGACACCTTGCGGCGAGTGTGCTACCTGCACAGAAATTTCCCAGGGAAGAAATATTGACCTTATTGAAGTAGATGCCGCATCTCGTACCGGTGTCGATGATATGCGCGAGTTGCTGGATAATGTTCAGTACATGCCAACCTGTAGCCGCTTTAAGATATACCTGATTGATGAAGTACATATGCTTTCAAAAAGCAGCTTCAATGCCATGCTGAAGACACTCGAAGAACCGCCTGAGCACGTCAAATTCCTGTTTGCCACCACAGAGCCGAAAAAACTGCCGGTCACCGTCCTGTCCCGCTGCTTGCAGTTCAATTTGAAAAACCTGCCGCCTGAGAAAATTGTCAATTACCTGAAACAATTGTTACCCAAAGAAGGCATCGAGTTTGAAGATAGCGCCTTGTGGCAAATTGGTCGTGCCGCGGACGGAAGTATGCGTGATGCATTAAGCCTAACGGATCAGGCTATCTCTTATAGTGAAGGCTTCCTCACCGATGCTGCCGTTAAATCCATGCTGGGAAATATGGACCAGTGTGAAGTTTATGAACTCCTGGATGCGCTTATTTCCGAAGATGGCGCAAAGTTACTCGAGAAGGTCGGCAAGATTGCACGATTTGCACCTGATTACTCAGCCTTGCTGGACGACTTGCTAGGTGTGCTGCACCGGATAGCTGTCGCTCATGCAGTACCAGATGGTATTGACAATAGTCAGGGAGATCGGGAACTGGTATTAGCGGTGGCAGATGCGGTAAGCAGGGAAGATGTCCAGCTTTTTTACCAGATTGGGTTGATTGGGAAAAGAGATCTGCCGATGGCGCCGGATCCAAGGAGCGGATTTGAAATGATACTGCTGCGGATGTTGGCCTTCACTCCGAACGTCATGCAGAGCAGCAGTAAAAACTCAGGTGGAAATTCTTCCGGCGAGAGTCCGATAGCGGATTTACTGTCCAAGATAGCTAAAAACGAAGTCAGGAAAAGTCGCTCGGACGTCGAGGAAATTAAACAGGCCGGGGCAGTAGATACAGGTACCGAGGCAACTTTATCCCAGGGCAACTCCGCTCAGGTTACGACCGACACGGTGCAATTCAGGAATGACTGGCAGAGTATTCTCGAGCAGCTTGAATTGACTGGTGTTACGCAAACACTGGCCGCGAACTGTACACTGGGCAGAAGCGAGAATAATCATTGCCACCTGTTACTAAATGAACAGCATGCAAGTCTGTGGAACAAGACACATGAATCCAGAATATCCCAGGCATTGACAAAACTGTATGGCCAGGAAATTGGAGTCAGCATCGAAGTAGGCATCGTTGACTCTGAAACACCCGCGGAGGTAGACCGTCGCCAGCAGGAAGAAAACCAGGCGCGGGCAGTGACGGCTATCGAAGGTGATAAAAATATCCAGGAACTCATTCGAACTTTTAACGGCACACTTGATCGGAAAAGCATCTCACCAATAAATCATACGGGAGATCCGCAATGACGATAAAAGGTGGGTTCGGTGATTTGATGAAGCAAGCGCAGGAGATGCAGGAGAAAGTCCAGAAGATCCAGAATGAAATAGCCAATGCCGAGGTTATCGGGGAATCCGGAGCAGGATTGATAAAAATCATCATGACCGGACGTCATGATGTGAAAAAAGTTGAGATTGATGACAGCCTGCTGTCGGAAGAAAAGGAGATTCTGGAAGATTTGATTGCTGCTGCGGTCAATGATGCAGTGAGAAAGGTTGAAAATAAGCAGAAAGATAGAATGTCTGAATTGACTTCAGGCATACCATTACCGCCCGGATTTAAATTTCCCTTCAGCTGAGACAAGCGTGAACAACTCATCAATCATTAATCAATTGACTGAAGCTTTCCGATGCCTGCCGGGTGTAGGGCCAAAGACCGCACAGAGAATGGTGCTGTATCTTCTGCAAAGAGACCGTGACGGAGGTAGGCAACTGGCCGGTAAGTTATCTGAGGCAATGGATACGGTCGGCAACTGTGAATCCTGCCGTAATCTTACCGGGCAGAAGATATGTGAAATCTGCAGTAACCGTGCCCGGGATGCCAGCATTCTTTGTGTCGTGGAAACGCCTGCGGATGTCCTGGCGATAGAACACTCGGGTGCTTTCCGGGGGTATTATTTTGTGCTGATGGGCAATCTTTCTCCGATTGATGGAATTGGACCTGCCGAAATTGGTATCGATCTGTTATTAAAAAGATGTCGCCAGGGAGTAAAGGAAGTCATCCTTGCCATGGGCTCTACCATTGAAGGAGAGGCCACTGCGCATTACATCTCTGAAGTCGCAAAACCGCTTGGCATAGTGCTATCCAGGATTGCACACGGCATTCCACTTGGCGGTGAACTCGACTTTGTTGATAGCGGAACCTTGTCCCATGCACTAGAAGGTAGAAAGACACTCTGATCATGCCAGCACCGGTACGTTACATTGAAAGTGAGCGAGACCTTCAGAAAGCAATAGACGCGTGCATGGAGAAAACCGTTGTTTCTGTTGATACCGAATTTGCGCGGTTTAACACCTACTACCCAATGGTGGGATTAATCCAGATATACGAGGGCGAAGTGTGTTACCTGATTGATCCCCTGGTCGTTGATGATTTATCTGCCCTGGCGGATCTTCTTGTGGCGGAAGAGATCATCAAGGTTTTCCACGCCTGTTCCGAAGACATGGAAGTTTTCAAGTATTGCCTGGATGCCATTCCTTCCCCTGTAGTAGATACACAAATTGCCGCAGCGGCCCTTGGGGTGGGCTTTTCGATCAGCTACCAGAATATGGTGGAACATTACCTGTCGGTGAACGTGCCCAAGGAAGAAACGCGATCAGACTGGCTGCAACGACCATTGACGATGAGCCAGCTGAAGTATGCCGCTCTCGATGTAATCTATCTGTTAAGGGTGTACGAGATACAACGTGATCATCTCCAGGAAATGCAGCGAGAGAATTGGGTGAGGGAAGAGTGCGATGAACTAAGCGTAGACCTGCCCACCATGATCGAGCCTGACTCCTGCTACCACAAGCTTAAGGGTCTGTGGAAATTGGACAGAAAACAACTCTCCGTTCTCAAAGCGCTTTGCGCCTGGCGGGAAGTACGGGCACGAGAACTTAATGTGCCGCGTAATCGGATAGTAGAACAGAAATCGCTGATGAATATCGCCAGCGCAAATATTTCCCAGAAACAGGATTTGCAATATGACGCCAATATGTCCCCTAGACAGGTGCGTAAATATGGCGATGATCTGTTATTTCTTGCTGGTGAGGCCAGGCTCCTGCCGGAAAAGCAATGTCCGCAGTTGGTAGAAAAAGATGCCGCTCGAGTTGACAGTAAACAATTGGGGCAACTTCGACAGGTTGTCCGGGACAAGGCTGAGGCGCTGTCCGTTGCTCCCGAATTATTGACAAAGCGACGGCATCTGGAACAGCTACTGCGTTCCGAGGATAAGAACGGGAACTTTTCCCTGCCGGTTGAACTTTCAGGATGGAGAAAAAAAGTCATTGGAAACGACCTTATTGAGGCGCTGGGTTAGAGGAGAAGATTGATGAGCTTCTGGCAGGAAAAATCTCTGGCTGAGATGTCGCAGCAGGAATGGGAATCCCTGTGCGATGGTTGTGCTCGATGCTGCCTGCACAAGCTTGAAGACGAAGATTCCGGTGAAGTCCACTATACATCGGTAGTCTGCAAATACCTGGACGAGTCAACCTGCCGATGTACGAACTACCAGGATCGTAGTTCACTGGTACCTGATTGTGTCTGGTTAACGCCTGATACGGTTGAGGAGTTTAAGTGGTTGCCGACAACCTGTGCTTACAGGTTAATAGCTGAAGGCAAGGATTTAAAATGGTGGCATCCCCTGGTTTCAGGCCGTGCGGAGTCCGTGGCCGAAGCAGGTATATCAATTAGAGGTAAATGCATTTCAGAAGAACATGTGCATCCCGATGATTTAGAGGAAAATATTATTCGTTGGGTAGAGCTGTAATGCGGGTGACCTTTGTCCTGGTGGCTTTGTCCTGGTAAAGAAGGCACATCATGGCTGATTTTTTCAGTAACTATGAATACGTCATTGCCTGGGGGGTGTATTTCACTGCAGGCTTTGGTTGCTGCGTTGTCTGGTGGAAGATGACTTCGTTTATCAGTCACCGGGGTTGGCGAGAATTGTTGCGTGGTATCGCAGTCGTCGTCATATTCACACCCTGGTACGCAGGGGAATCACCGGAGTTTTTCGCGCCTGCTATCGTTGTACTGCTGATGGATCTGCTACTTGAAGGCGCGAAAGCCGGTATGAAAGGTGGCATTGCCCTGTTGTTCTCTTCCTTCGTGATGCTATTGGTACTTACAGCCCGGCTTGTCCGGAGCAACCGTAAGGGCACATCCCGTCCTGCCTGTCCTGAGCGACCGAAGGAAGCCACCCGTCCTGAGCGACCGTAAGGGAGCCGAAGGAACTCGTAAGACGAGCGAGATCCTTCGAATAGGCTCAGGATGACATTGGTTGCATTCAGCACCATTATTTGCCTGTATCACGGCAAATGCCACGCTCTTGATATGTCCAGTCTGGCAAATTAAAGTACGCGGAGTTGTACTCACCAGTTTTAACTTCCTTTTTATGGTTATGACAATATGAAATTCTCCAGTACGAATACTTATATAGCGACCGAAGAGCTGCAGATGGCGGTAAATGCCGCCGTCCTGCTGGAGCGGCCGCTTCTCATCAAAGGTGAACCGGGCACCGGTAAAACCATCTTAGCGGAGGAAATTGCCAAAAAACTGGGTATGAGGCTAATTCCCTGGCACATCAAATCAACGACCAAGGCACAACAAGGTCTGTACGAATATGATGCGGTTTCTCGATTGCGTGATTCACAACTGGGTGACGGACGAGTCAATGACATCAAAAACTACATTGAAAAAGGCAAGCTCTGGGAAGCCTTCGACTCGGATGAGAAAGTTGTCTTGTTGATCGATGAAATTGACAAAGCCGATATTGAATTTCCAAATGACCTGCTGCTGGAACTGGACCGAATGGAATTTTTCGTCTATGAAACAGGGGAAATCATCAAAGCCAAAGTGCGCCCGGTAGTTGTGATTACCAGCAACAACGAAAAAGAATTGCCTGATGCTTTTCTGCGCCGCTGTTTTTTCCACTATATCCAGTTCCCTGACCGTGAAACGATGCAGCAAATTGTGGATGTGCATCATCCCAACATCAAAAAGGATCTGGTAAAAGAGGCCATGGAAATATTCTTTGATGTTCGTAAGGTTCCTGGCCTGAAGAAAAAGCCATCGACCTCTGAACTGATTGACTGGCTTAAATTATTGATGGCAGATGACATTCCGGACGAAATTCTGACGAATCGTGATACCACTAAGGCAATTCCACCCTTGTATGGTGCGCTGGTGAAGAACGAACAGGATGTACAGTTGCTGGAGCGCCTGGCATTTATGAATCGTCGACAAGCCAGTAGTGGACGAGGTTCGGCGTAGTCCAGAGACTGCGCAGGTAACAACATGCTGATCAACTTCTTCCTGGCCCTCAAGAAAGCGCGAATCCCGGTTTCAATCACCGAACTGTTGCATCTTCATGAAATATTAACGGCGCGATTGGTGTACGCGGATGTCGACGAATTCTATTACTTAAGTCGCATGGCACTGGTGAAGGATGAGCGCCATTACGATAAATTTGACCGGGCAGTGGCGACCTACTTCAGGGGCTTGGAAGATCTTGCCAGTATGTTGGCGTCACTCATTCCGGACGAATACCTGCGCCGGGAATTTGAAAAATCCCTGACCAAAGAGGAACTGGACAAGATCAAATCTCTAGGCGGGCTGGAGAAACTTATCGAGGCGTTCAAACGGGAAGTGGAAGAGGCTGCCCGGGGCGAAGGTAAGGAGAAAGACAAGGAAGGTAAAGGTGAAAATGGACGTGGTAAGGAAGGCGATCAACGCAAGGGTAAAAAAAGGCGCGGCAAACGTACCTGGGATCGGCGCGACTACAAGGCATACGATGACAATATTGAGTTAGGAACCCGTGGGCTGAAAATATCCCTGCGCCGTTTACGTAAACTGGCTCGCACCGGTGCGGAAGACGAGTTTGATATAGATACCACCATTTATAAGACCGCAAAAAATGGTGGCCTGCTCGATATCATCATGCGCCCGGAAAGACATAATACCGTCAAGGTGTTGTTGCTGCTTGACAACGGCGGCTCCATGGATGCCCACGTAAAAGTTTGTGAAGAACTGTTCTCTGCTGCTCGCTCCGAGTTCAAACATCTTGAAACCTACTATTTCCACAACTTTATCTATGATGGAGTTTGGAAAGAACACAACCGCCGGATGAGTCAAAGAATTGAAACCTGGGATATCCTGCATAAGTACAGCCACGACTACAAAGTGATTTTTGTGGGCGATGCCACCATGGCACCCTATGAAATTACGCATTCCGGCGGCAGCGTCGAACACTGGAATGAGGAAGCCGGTGCCATATGGTTACAGCGAGTGATGGATACCTTCGATAAAGTTATTTGGATCAACCCTACTCCACTCGATACCTGGGAATATTCAACCTCTGTTGCCTTGACGAATAAAATGGTCGATGAACAGATGTTTCCCCTCACCATCCGCGGTATCGAAGACGGAATGAATTTCCTGACAAAATGAATGACGCTCAGGAATGACGCCCTGTAGATGACGCATTAGCAGCTTCAGAATATAATCCGCATCCATCGACCCTGTTTTCTCCCCGGTATGGAACCCCACTGTGAGCAAACCCTCCGTCAAGGACCTCAAAGCTCAGATTGATCGTTGCATGATCAAGGATCGGTTTCGTTTCGAGCGTGAGCTGCATGGCAAATACAGTCGTGAGAATTTAGCAAACAAGATCGAGCGCTCAATTCAATTAGCCGAAAAACGACAAGCCTCTGCGCCAAAACCCACCTACCCGAAAAACCTGCCACTTTCTGGAAAAGTCCAGGAAATTTCGGAAGCTATTTTAGCTAGCCAGGTAGTTATCGTGGCGGGTGAAACGGGTTCCGGGAAAACAACGCAATTACCAAAAATCTGCCTTGAAATTAACCGAGGCATCTACGGCACTATCGGTCACACTCAACCAAGGAGGGTGGCGGCCAGAACCGTTGCGCATCGAATTGCCGAGGAACTCGGTGTCAAGTTTGGTGAGCAGGTTGGTTATCAGGTCCGGTTTACAGACCAGACAAATCCGGAAACTCATATCAAGGTTATGACAGATGGGATCCTGCTGGCCGAGACGCAGCACGACAAATTTCTTGAAACTTATGACACGCTGATTATTGATGAGGCCCATGAACGAAGTCTCAACATCGATTTTCTCCTGGGATATATCAAACGTATCCTTCCAAAGAGAGCAGACCTGAAGGTAATTATAACTTCAGCCACAATCGACGTGGAAAGGTTCTCAAAACACTTTAATGGCGCACCGATTATCGAGGTGTCCGGAAGAACTTATCCGGTGGAAGTCCATTACAGGCCTATAGCTGAATCGACACGCGCCAGGGATTCAGATGAATTGATGTACCAGGGTATCCTGGAGGCACTGCATGAAACTAATCAACTGGAGAAAGGAAGGGGGGAGATAGGAGACGTCCTGGTATTCCTTGCCGGAGAGCGGGAGATAAGGGAGGTGGCGCACCTGATTCGACGTTCCCCGCTTTTGAACAAAGGAGGAAAAAACCTCGAAGTGCTACCCTTGTATTCACGACTCGGGTTAAGTGAACAAAATCGTGTATTTCAGCGCCATTCCATGCGCCGAGTCGTCCTCGCCACCAATGTCGCTGAGACATCTCTTACCGTTCCAGGCATTCGCTATGTGATCGATCCAGGTTTCGCCAGAATCTCCCGTTATAGCTATCGATCCAAAGTGCAACAGCTTCCCATCGAAGCCATATCCCAGGCGAGTGCAGAACAGAGAAAAGGTCGTTGTGGGCGGGTCAGTGACGGCGTTTGTTTTCGGCTCTACGCGCAAGAAGATTTCGAAGCCAGGCCGGAATTTACCCAGCCGGAAATCCTGCGAACCAACCTCGCTTCGGTCATTTTACAAATGTTGCAATGGCGGCTGGGGGATATGTCGAAGTTCCCGTTTCTGGAAAGACCCGATCAGCGGCAGATCAATGACGGCTTTCACCTGCTCAATGAGATTCAGGCGGTAGATCCGCAACGGAAAATTAGCCGCCTTGGAAAGGATATTGTCAGATTTCCTGTCGACCTGAGGTTAGCCAGAATGTTGCTCGAAGCGGGCAGAACCGGTTGCCTTTCTGAAGTGCTTGTTATCGCCAGTGCATTGTCTGTGCAGGATCCACGGGAAAGACCTCATGAACATCAGCAAGCCGCAGATGAGGCTCACAGAGAGTATTGGCATGAACAATCGGATTTCATGGCTTTCGTTAATCTTTGGGGTCTCTACGAAGATGAACGGCAGAAACTTACCCAGAACCAACTGAGAAAATTCTGCCGCCAGAAATATCTGTCATTCATGCGCATGAGGGAATGGCGGGATGTCCATCGCCAGCTTCACCTCCGGTGCCGCGAACTGAACCTGAAAGAAAATAGCAGGCCAGCCGATTATCGCAGTATCCATCGTGCGTTACTCAGTGGTTTGTTAGGCAATATAGGAGAGAAAACCGACGACAACGAATACACCGGGGCAAGAAATCGTAAGCACTACATCTTCCCGGGCTCGTCGCAATTCAAGCGTAGACCCAAATGGATTGTTTCCTCCGAACTGGTGGAAACGACACGACTTTTTGCGCGGAATGTCGCGCAAATAGATACAAGTTGGGTTGAACCCCTGGCAACCCATCTGGTCAGGCGGAACTTTTTTGAGCCTCACTTCGATGCCGCAAAAGGCCAGGTATTCGTGTATGAGGAAGTATCGCTTTACGGCGTGGTTATCGTCAAAAAGCGGCGTGTGGATTTCGCCTCCGTCAACCCGGTTCAGGCGAGAGAAATATTTATCCAGGAAGGATTGGTGTCGCAGCAACTGGAGAGTAAAGCGGGATTTTATCGACACAACAATCTGCTCATCAGTGAAGTTGAGAAGCTTGAATCAAAATCCAGGAAACGCGATATCCTGGTGGATTTTTACGCCCTTTATGAATTTTATGACCAGAAGTTGCCAGCCAATGTTGTCAGCGAATACGAACTCGACGCGTTCAGGAATGTAGCCGAAGCAAAAGCCCCTAAGCTGCTTTATCTCGACAAGGCAATGTTAATGAAACAGCAGGTAACCCTGTCCGAGAAGCTCTATCCCGACAGTATCA
>JAPUGI010000123.1 GCA_027292925.1 Gammaproteobacteria bacterium | reverse complement strand
CCTGGCAGAAAATTGAGCACAAAAACTTCCCTTTATTATTTTAGAAACATGGCACTTCGTCTAGCCCCGGTAGCCTTTCTGAGCATACCGGGATGTTCGTCGCTCACATTCTATACTCAAGCAGTCGTCGGCCAAACATCTTTACTCATGCATCGTAAAGACATCGATCAAGTCATCGCTGACAGTGCCACCGATGAAACCACAAGAAACAAACTGCAACTTGTTAAACAGGTATTGGATTATGCTGAAAATGACCTGAATTTATCCGTAGGTGATTCCTATTCTACCTATGTAGCAACCGGGAAACCCTATGTGGTGTGGAACGTGTTTGCGGCACCGGAATTTTCCCTGGAAATGAAATCGTTTTGTTACCCGATCGCTGGTTGTGTGAGCTATCGGGGATACTTCCAGCAGGATGAGGCAGACACGCTTGCCGCCGAACTGGGCAATGATGGCTACGATGTATTCGTCGGCGGCGTTGCTGCCTATTCAACTCTGGGATGGTTTTCAGATCCTGTGCTGGATACTTTTTTCAGTCGATCTGACGTTAATCTCGCTGCTTTGTTGTTTCACGAACTGGCTCACAGGGCTGTTTATGTTTCAGGAGACACCCAATTTAATGAGAGCTTCGCAACCACCCTCGAGGTAAATTCCCTGAAGAGATGGCTCACAGACTCAGGGCAGGAGAAGGCTTATCGGGATTATGTGGATACGAGAACAAGACGAACGCAGGTGCTGGAAATCATTGGGGATACACGTGAATCGCTGGATTTACTGTATTCATCTGACGCAACTACGACCGAGATGCGCAAAAGTAAGTACGGTTTGATTGATGAGCTTCGAATTGCCTATCAGGCACTACAAACAACCTGGAATGGGAAAGAGGATTTTGGGCGATGGATGTCTACTGAAATAAACAATGCAAAACTAGGTTCCATCGTCGAATACAATGTCTGGGTACCTGCTTTCAGTGTTCTGCTTATCGAAAAAGACAACAACATCAGCGAGTTTATCGAAGCTGTTGATACTATCAGTAAATTGGGCAAACCAGATCGTGATGAATTCCTAAGATCGCGCCTACAGGACTAGAACGCAGACGGTTGTAATTACGACGACGCCGATCAGGTTCAGCACGAGTCCTTCCTTTGCCATTACCTGAGTGGTGAATCGACCGGTACTGAACATGATGGTATTGGGTGCAGTCGCCACCGGCAGCATAAATGCGCAGCTCGCGCTCATGGCGGCGGGTACCATCAACAGTTCCGGTTCAATATCCGCGGCGATAGCGGCTGCAGCGAGTATCGGCATCATTAATGCAGTGGTCGCAGTATTGCTGGTCATTTCCGTAAGGAAAGTAAGCGCCAGGCAAATCACCGCAATCATCAGCACGATCGGCCAACCTGCAATACCAGAGAGGAGATCCCCCAGGGTGGAGGATAATCCGGACGCCACAAATGCTTTGGCAAGTGCGATCCCACCACCGAACAGTATTAGCATCCCCCAGGGTATTCTTGCCGCTGTTTCCCAGTCGAGTAACCTCGCCCCTTTTCCATTGGGAATGAGGAACATTGAGATGACTGCGATCAGGGCGACACTGGCATCATTGGCACCGGGTATATTTAACCAGGTGCTCCAACCGCCAAAAGGTTGCCCCCTGGTAACCCAGGCTAGTGCGGTGAGGGAGAAGACAATAAAAACCCGCTTTTCATCGATGCGCCATTCGCCAGTTGTTGGTATTTCAACATTACCCTTGAAGCGAAGTCTCCTGGTTAGCCAGATTCCGATCACTGGTACCATCAACAAAACAACCGGAATACCCCAGCTCATCCATGTCAGGAAACCAATCTCCACGCCGGTGTTTTGGAAATAGATCTCACGGAATACCAGGTTGGGTGGAGTGCCGATAGGCGTGCCGATTCCACCCACACTTGCGGCATAGGCGATGCCCAGCAATAGTGGAATGGCAAGTTCATCATCGGTCGATTTTTCCAGCACCGCCAGCGCGACTGGCAACAGCATTAATGTAGTTGCCGTATTTGATATCCACATACTGAGAAGGGCTGCTGCTGCCATAAACCCGAAAACAAGACGTCTGCTGCTGGAACCGCCAAAAAGATTCACCATAGTCAGTGCCACACGGCGGTGCGCGCCACTTCTTTCCATTGCGGTTGAAAGGATAAACCCACCCAACAGTAGCAGCACCAGGGGGCTGCCGTAGGATGCACCGACCTCATTAGGTGTCAGGATGCCGAGAACGGGTAAAAGTGCCAGTGGAAGCAATGATGTTGCCGGAATCGGAATCGGTTCAAATATCCACCAGGTGGCGCAGACGACTGTTATGGCTGCAGTCCAGCATGCAGGCTGTTGCCAACCTATGGATATTAGTAACACGAATATGATTGCTGCGAGCAGTGGACCCAGAGCTAGAAATAACAAGGGTTTGTTGTTTTGGCTCATACTTCTGATTTTTATTGGTTAGCTCGACTCAGATTATACACATCGGGGTTGCAAGTCATTGTGCCTTTGATATGTACTAGTACTCCAACTACCTAGAATTGATGAGTTCAGAACTTTCCAGAGGATCCAAGACAGGAACAACCCGAAGGGAATGGCCTGGTCGGGGACGCCGAGTCCTTTTCAAGGGAGTACTGACCGCCATGGCAGATACAATCTACTGGTACGATTTCGAGACAACTGGTACAGATCCTGTTCTGGATCGGGCAATCCAGTTTGCCGGTGTGCGAACCGATCTTGACCTCAATGTCATCGGTGAACCGATGAATCTTTTTTGCAGACCTGGCGACGATGTCATCCCCCAACCTGAAGCCATGCTGTTAACGGGCCTGATGATGTCTGAACTTGTCAAGCGTGGACTTAACGAAGCGGAATTCTGCAGAAGGGTACTACAGGAATTTTCTGTTCCACAGACCTGCGTCGCAGGCTACAACAGTATCCGTTTTGATGATGAATTTACCCGCCAGATGCTGTATCGAAACTTCCATGAGCCGTACGCGAGGGAATGGCAGGGTGGAAATTCTCGCTGGGATGTTATCGACTTGTTTCGTATGGCATATGCATTGCGACCCGAAGGCGTTGAATGGCCTGTGAATGAGGATGGTGCGCCGAGTTTCAGGCTTGAACTACTCACCAAAGCGAATGGCATTGGTCATGACGATGCGCACGATGCTGTCTCAGACGTGCTGGCTACCATTGAGTTGACGCGGGTATTGAAACAAAAACAACCACGATTGTATGGCTATCTTTTTAGCCTGAGAGGCAAGAAGCAGGTTCTGCAGCAGCTGTATCCCCTGGGCAAATCAGCACTGGTGTACGTGTCATCAATGTACCCGGCGCGCCATGGATGTGTTGCCATCACACTGCCATTGTGTGTCCACCCAACTAATACCAATGGCATAATATGCTACGACCTGTCTGTATCGCCGGATGTTCTGATTGCAGCGACCGCGGAGGAGGTGAGGCGACTGGTTTTTACTGCCAGCGCAGAACTCAAAGAACATGAGCAGAGAATTCCACTAAAAACACTCCACATCAACCGTTGTCCGGCGATCGCACCACTTACGACCCTGACTGAAGACAGCGCCAGGAGGCTGGCGCTCGATACCGGGCTATGTCAACAACATATGAAACGATTGCAGCAGGCAAGTGGCATAGTCGAGAAGATAGAAGAGGCTTATAAATCGAATCAGTTTGTTGATTCGGATGACCCGGATTTTATGCTGTACCAGGGGGACTTTTTTGGCGCCAGCGATATATCTGTCATGGTGGAGTTAAGGAAAGCCGATCCTGGGCAGTTGTCCGGTTTCGAAGGCGAGTTTCAAGACACACGGCTGGACGAAATGCTGTTTCGATATCGCGCCAGGAACTATCCGGATTTTTTAGATCAAGCGGAAACGCAGCGCTGGAAAAAGTACAAGCTATCGAGATGGCAAGGCGGGAAGGTTGTTGACAATGCATTGGCTCGAACAAAAAAACTGCTGGCTGAAAAAGGTGAATCTGTTTACCTGACCGATCTGGTCAACTACCTGGAGAAAGTTCGCGGCAATATTGGGTAGTACGGAATTACTGGAATGAAAACGCTGCACACACTCGAAACTGTATTCAACCAGCGGATGCATGCAAAAGGTAAGGAGGTGTGGGCGAATCTCGAGTTCTATAAGGGCGCAGTGTATGAGGCCATAGGTATTCCTTCGGACTATTTTACAGCGGTGTTCGCCATGTCACGTGGAGTTGGTTGGCTGGCTCATTTTATTGAATCCCGCGCCGACAACAGGATAATTCGACCCAGGGCGAACTATGTGGGACCCGCTTTTCGCAAAACCTGATACTTACACTGATATGTCGGCCTGTTCAACGAAAGGGCGCAATGGAAATTATTTTACCTATAACCGTGTTTGTCGCCTGGTTTTCTATCCTGCTGGCTCCGTTGGGCGAACTGACAATCGAGGATATCAAGGCAGGCGTTCCTGAGGACCAGCGGCGTGGCGTTAGTATTCTTCCCGGCTTTCCCGTTTGCCCGCTTTTTTTCTGGGGATTGTCTTATGTAATCGATGCATTTTTTCCGCCATGGGGATCCTTGTCCATTCTTGTGGGGCACATTATCCTTTTCATCATCGCCGCGTATGTGATTATAAGAGACATATTAATCATTAAGAGGATTGGCTCTGAATAAGATTCGGAAGCACAGTTGTGCCTTTCTCAATCGTTCACCAGGCGGGGGGATGTTAGTTCGACGACGAGAAAAATGAGAGTAACCGCGATCAGCTAGAAGGTAACTGGACTTGTGTGCATACGCATCCTGACACCCAGGGGGGGTTGATAGCGCCAAAAGCGAAGCCTTCAGCGCTGAGGCCCGAGTTGCCGGCCGGAGAGGGACTGTCTATCATTGTTGTCGGTATCCAAACGGACAAACCGACAACGGAGTGAGACGTGTCCCAAAGCGAATCCAAACTCGCGCGGCACCACAAAGTGTTGATGAAACTCGCATAGAGCGAGTCGATGAGGATCGGAGACCTTGCGTCCTCGCTGCAGGAGATTACGGAAGCGGCGGCGCATACGCTTGAGATCGCACGCGTGAACATCTGGCTCTACGATAAGGGCCGCACGAAGATCTCCTGCATCGATCATTACGATCTGTCGACTCGCAAGCACTCCAGCGGCGTGGAAATTGCTGCCGTCGACTACCCACTCTATTTCCAGGCTCTCGACGAAGAGCGCGCGATCGTTGCAAACGATGCTCATTCGGATCCGCGCACCGCGGAATTGTCGCACGATTACCTCGACGTTCATGGAATCACTTCCATGCTCGACGTGCCTCTGCGCGCTCGGGGCACCACGATCGGAATCGTTTGCCACGAGCACATAGGAGCTGCGCGCGTTTGGACCTCTGAAGAGCAACTGCTCGCGGGGTCGCTCGCCGACCTCGCTACACTCGCGCTGGAGTCCTCGGAACGCAAGCAGACCGAGAAAGCCTTGCGACACAGTGAGCTACGGACCCGGGCGATTATCGCAAAGGCGCTCGACGCAATCGTGACCATTGACGAGCAGAGCAGGATCGTCGACTGGAATCCGCGGGCCAAAATCGTTTTCGGGTGGTCGCGCGACGAGGCCATCGGCAAGACCCTGTACGACACTGTCATCCCACCTCGTGAGCACGACCGCCACCGTGAAGGTATGAAGCACTTCCTCACAACCGGCAAAGCGCCGATCTTCAACAAACGAATCGAGCTCACGGCGATCGACAAGAAGGGGCGGGAATTCCCGGTGGAGCTCAGCGTGTCGCCCCTGCACGTCGGGGGCTCACTAGTGTTCAGCGCTTTTATCCGCGACATCACGGCCCGCGTTCGCGCCGAGCAGGAGATCCACGAGCTCAACGCCAACCTCGAAGAGCGAGTCCACGAGCGCACCGGTCAATTGAAGACGGCCGTGGTTGAGAAGGAGATCCTGCTGGAGCAGTTGCAGGCCAACACTGCTGATCTGATCGACAAGCTTCGCGAGGTGGAGCACAAGTCCGAGGTAATACGAAAGGACATCGAGCGGGCGCACGTGATTCATCGCGCCCTGCTTCCGTCTCACCCTCCTCGGCTGGAGAGTGTCCACGTGGATGTACTCTATCGCCCCGGAATGAACGTGGGCGGTGACCTGTACGACGTCTCTAGCCTCGACGATGGACGGATTGCTCTCTACGTGGCTGACGCGATGGGTCATGGAGTGTCCGCCGCGATGCTCTCGGTCCTTTTCAAGCAGCGGCTCGAGATGTGCGACCAGGCGGGCTACGCTCTCAGCCCGTCCAAAGTGCTCACCCATGTTAACGAACGACTCTACACTGACGTCTTGACCTCCGGGATGTTTCTCACTGCTGCTTACGTCCTCCTCGACACGAAGACGTTCGAGCTTCGTGCGGCGTCCGCCGGTCACACGCCCATGTTGCTGCTGCGTGAAGACGGAGAGTACGTGCTGCTCGAACGCACTGGTCCGGCACTTGGCATCGCGAAAGCCCCCCAGTTCACGGAACACCGACTCGAGTTGCGATCGGGCGACCGTCTCATCCTGCATACCGACGGCCTCACCGACGGCATGGAGGTGGCGCAAGGAATCGACGGCCTCCGCGATCTGATCACCTCGGCCATGGCCGACGATGCGCTGGACGGACCCGGGAAACTGCGCAAGCTCTACGACGGAGCAGCGGAGCGCGCCAGGTCGACCGCCAATGGCGAAGGGGCGGACGACGTGACCCTGCTCATGCTCGAGGTGCGCAGCGGGCCCTCGCATCTCGACAATGATCCGGAAGACGCTGGAGCTTCAACCGAGGAGAGGCTTCCGGAACAGGCAGAAGCCCCTGCATCGCGCTCGCATGTCGGTGAACTTTGGATCGCCACGGGCGAGCGCGAGACGTACCTTGCCTTGCGCGAGCGGGGGACATGGATTTGCGCCGACTCTTTCCGCACCCTCGCGAAGACCGCTCTGAACACCGGCCACGAACTGACCATCGACCTCACGAACTGCACAGGTCTCGACAGCACTTTCCTGGGAACGCTGCACGAGATCGCAACGATGGATGCGGCTGGTCACTCACATATACGAGGCCCGAATGAAGTGGTGCGCGGGTTGTTCGTTGAACTCGGCCTCGAAGAGGTACTCGCCTCGATACGCACCGACGAATTCGAGCCGCCGGTAAAACAAACTCTCGTTCCCGAAGAGCAGCCCACGCGCGACAGCCATCGCTTACTCCTCCAGGCACACGAGACTCTATGTGAGCTCAGCGAGGAGAATCGAGAGCGTTTCTCTGAAGTCGTCGAGTCTCTGCGCGCGGAGCTGGGAGATGAAAACGATGAATTGTAGAGTCGACTGTGACAGTCATTGTTTGAAGGTGATGTTACAACAGAATCGATAGAGCCCGGTATTGGCGAATCAAGCCAAAAGTGCAGATCGTTCTGGTCAGTTAGTTTTCGCCGCTTCTTCTATCCATCAAGATCTTGATGCCCTGATTCCTTTGAACACCTTTGAATTGCCCGGATGTAATTCCATCGATAGGTCCCCGGACGGTCTGAACTGTTAACTGTCATGATGAATTCCTGTGCTGCTCTCACTATACTGCCAGGCGATCGAACAAAAGCAGAGGGAATGTCATGTTGAAACTACACCATGCACCTAATTCGAGAGCGGGTCGAATCGTCTGGCTTCTTGAAGAACTTGAACTACCTTACGAACTGAACAAGATGAAGTTTCATCCCAGTGATCTCAAGTCTGATGAACATCGTGGTCGCCACCCGCTCGGGCGAGTTCCCGTGCTCGAAGATGGCGATGTGATGCTGTATGAATCGGGGGCAATCACAGAGTACATTATCGAACGGCATGCCAACGGAGCACTGAAACCGAACGTCGATGATCCCATGTATCCCGAGTATCTGCAGTGGTTCCATTACTGCGAAGGGATGGTAATGCCGCCTGTTAACACAATCGTTGTACAAACTATCTTGCTACCACCTGAACGCAGAAACGAGGAAGCACTTGGACAGGCGCAACGTTTGCTCACCAAAGCCGTCGTACCTATCGACAAGGCGCTGGAAGGCAGGGATTATCTTATCGGCGATTTCTCTGCGGCGGATGTCATGCTGGGGCATGCTTGCTATATGAGCAGAAGACTGGGATGTGTCGGAGATGACCTGACAAATCTACAGGCTTATCTCGACAGGGTCGAAGCGAGACCCGCGTTTCAAAAAGGGTTCAATGCATAACTAGCGAAAAGTCATGGCCACTGAGGCTAAGCCGCTCCCAGATTCCCGGTATCCGTGAAGAATGCCGACAACGCCTGATACAGGAGAAAAGTATCTTCAACTCCCGCCAGTTCCCTGATTGAGTGCATGGCGAAGGTCGGAACACCGACATCGAGTGTTTTGACGCCAATCTCTTTAGCGGTGATTGGACCGATCGTGCTGCCACAAGCCATATCGGTTCTATTGATAAATTTCTGGTAAGGTACTTTCTTGCTCTCGCAGATAAAGCTGAAATACCCCTCTGTTTCACTGTTAGTAGCATAGCGTTGGTTAGCGTTTATTTTGATAACGGGCCCCTTGTTCAATATGGGACCATGATTGGCGTCATGCCTATCCGGGGTAGTTGGGATGGATGCCGTGGGCATTATCGGTTGAAACCAGCAGGGATTTTGCGATGGCGCGATGCCTTTCCTCTGAATCAGGGATGATCCTTTGCAACACTGCTTTAAGGAACGGACCTCCGGCTCCGGCGGCCGATGCACTTCCGACTTCCTCATGGTCGTTGCACACAACAAGACTAGAAACGCTAGGATCTGCATTTTTGAGGCTTTGTATTCCCACGTAGCAGCTCAGCAGGTTATCAAGTCGTGCGCCGGTAATAAATTCATCCTTCATACCAATGACCGATGCCGGGTTGGTGTCGTAAAACGACAGTTCATAGCCCAGTATTTTTTGCGCGTTGATGTTCGGATGCTCTTTTTTAATTTGCTTTTTCAGTAGAGCATCGAATGTCTGGTTCTTGTCCGATTGCATCAGCACAGGCGGTATATCTTTTTGAGGATTGATGGTTCTTGATTTATTGGCTTCACGGTCAAGGTGAATGGCGAGGCTTGGAATCACCGCCATGGGCTGAACAAAATTTATCAGCAGATTGTGAATCTTCTTGTTTTTCGCCTGGTAGGTCACTCGACCCGCCAGAGACAGGTCCCGGTCATACCATGGGTTTAAAAGAACGCCACCATAGACTTCAACGCCCAGTTGCAGGTAACCGTGGGAAAAGGTTTCAGGCCTTGGTTTTACTTTCAGGCAAGGACTGTCTGTGTGGGCACCGCTCATCCTTATTCCAGTCTCTGCAGGGTTCTCCTTTCCCAGCACAAAAGCAATTATCGATGACTGGTTGCGCGTGACAAAATACTTGCCGGGTTTTAGTCTCCAGGCGTCGGCTTCGTTTAGTTCACTGAAACCACTGTTAGCGAGGATAGTAGCCATGTTAACGGTAGCATGAAATGGAGAGGGGGATTGCTGCAAATACTCCAACAAGCCCTGGTTTAATGCTTTTTTCTGCATCGCAGTTGTGCCCTTTTTTGACATCAGTTTGTTGACATCGCGATTCTAGCAACTATCATGTGCCACCATAAGCAAACCTGTTCTAGTTAAAAGAGTATCTGGAAATGAATATCGAGCGAAGCGCACTTAATATGACGATGCCAATGGTAACCACCATGGGCTAATCCTTTCTGTCCGCGTTTTTTGGAAGGTGAGTCCGCCTTCCAGGAATCTGCTTCAAAACCAGCCCTGGCAGGTGAACTCCTTCCAGGGTTTTTTTATGCACGTTCTTGATGACGTGAATTGGAGTTAATGATGAAACAATACCTGACCACACCTATCTATTACGCCAGTGGCTCACCGCACCTTGGCCATGCCTACACCACATTCGTCGCTGATTGCTACAAACGCTATCGCAGACTACGTGGTGATGACGTGTTGCTAACCAGTGGCACGGATGAACATGGCCAAAAAATTGAACGAATCGCAGAGCTCTCTGGTGAATCTATCGGCTCGTTCATAGACACTCACAGCGACGAGTTTCTTAACCTTTGGAAAAACCTCGATATCGACGTGGACCTGTTTGAGCGGACATCCAGTTCCACCCATAAAGAACTGGTGATCGATATCTGGCAGAGAATCCGTGCTAACGGAGACATCTATAAGGGTCATTATGAAGGACTTTATTGCGTTGATTGTGAGCAGTACTTCACGGTGGGTGACCAATGCCCCGTTCATCGAACACCCCTGGAGAACTTTTCGGAGGAATCCTATTTTTTTCGATTGAGCGCTTATCAACAGAAGCTGATTGATCATATTGAGGCGAACCCTGACTTTATTGTGCCTGGTTCGCGGCGAAATGAGGTTCTCTCGTTCCTGAAGAACAGTGAATTGCATGACCTGTCTATATCAAGAACGTCGACCCAATGGGGCATTACTGTTCCTGATGATCCTGGCCATGTTGTTTATGTCTGGCTGGACGCACTGGCCGCGTACCTATCTGCGCTGGGCGGGCTCAGCAGCAAAAAGCTTGGCTGCTACTGGTCAAACAGCTTTCATTTTATCGGGAAGGACATTCTGATATTCCATGCGGTTTACTGGCCTGCCTTTCTCTGGTCAGCGGGTTTGGAATTACCGAAAAAAATCGTGGTAAACGGCTGGCTGACGGTTGAGGGTCGCAAAATATCCAAGTCCGATCCTGAAACCGTTATTGATCCATTGTCGCTGACGGACCTGGTGGGTAGCGATGGCTTGAAATACTATTTTCTAAAAACCGTAAGTCTCGGTCTGGATCTCGATTTTCGGCGATCACATCTTATTGATGTGTTGAATGCTGACCTGGCTAACAATCTCGGTAATCTGTTCAGTCGGTTTATCAAATTGTTTATAAAACATTTTCCGGATGGTCTGGAATATAGTTCCGACAACATTGCTCTGGTAAACAAGGATCTACTGCAGAGCATTCGCGATAACGCGAACAAGTTTGCAACTGCTATCGAAAGATTCGATCTATCACAGGCAGCTCGACTGTTTATCGAAACCGCAGCCCTGGTAAATGCAAACATTCAACGAAGGGAACCGTGGAAGATTGTTGACAGGGACGAGTTGGGACAATACCTGTGGACGCTGCATCACTGTCTTGGCTATTTGACGTTGCTTGGCGCCAGCTTTGTTCCCGGGTTAACGGACAAGGCCAGGATTGGGCTTAATCTTGACGCCGAACCCGCCTGGACTGATCTGTATTGCCAGCGGCGATACGTTTCCGTGCGATTAATTGGATCTCTTTTTCCAAGAATACACGGTTAAGCCCGTGGTTGATTTTTACCCGGATGATTCATTACAATGGCCCTCTCTACTCTAAAGTAGAGACTCTTCATAGAGACGCGCCGATTTGAGTTCAGCTTGCGGGCGCGAAAAAAATGCGGCTAAAGCGAGTGAAAACCTGCTTTAGTGGCCACTAAACAGGTTTTTTTTGCCCGGAACCTTTTTATACGAGATCGATCGGGCAGAGGGATACACAGATGGGATTTACTTCAGACATACTTCATTCCGATCGGCGCGGCGGCATTGAACATGGGTCAATTCACAAGCCGGTGCATACCGCCGTCACCTATACCTATGAAGATGCACATGAACTGGCTGCAGTTTTTCAAGGTAAACAGCAGGGATATACCTATGGTCGTCAGGTGAATCCCACGGTAACCGCTCTGCAGGACAAGGTTTCGTTAATGGAAGATGGTCTTTCTACCGTGGCCTTTAGCACAGGTATGGCGGCGATCGGTACGATGTTGTTTTCGTTGCTGCGTGCGGGGGATCATTTTATTTCATCCTCTTTCTTGTTTGGTAATACCAACAGCCTGTTTAACTCGTTCGAGGTTCACGGCATTGATGTCAGCTTTGTTGATGCAACTTCCGCCGATGAGGTCAGGGCAGCAGTGGTTAAGAATACACGCCTGGTATTTGTAGAAACGATCGCTAATCCCCGCACGCAGGTAGCTGAACTGGTCGCTATTGGTGAACTCTGTAAGGAACTCGACCTGGTGTACGTTGTGGACAACACCATGACAACGCCGTATCTGTTCAGACCGAAATCGGTTGGTGCCAGCCTGGTAGTCAACTCATTGACTAAATATATAGGTGGCCACGCCAATGCCCTGGGGGGCGCCATAACCGAGACCGGACTCTATGACTGGTCGACATTTCCACATTTATACGATAACTATAAAAAAGGTGATGTCTCCGGATGGGCGATTGCCCAGATAAAAAAGAAAGGTCTTCGCGATTTTGGTGCCAGTTTGGGGGCCGAGGCCGCACACCATATTTCAGTCGGTTCCGATACATTGGCACTTCGGATGGAGCAGGCTTGCAGGAACGCGATCAACCTGGCTAATTTCTTGGCAGATCATCCGGCGGTGAAAAAAATATATTACCCTGGCTTACCCGATCATCCGCAACATGAACTGGCGCGTAAATTATTCAAGCATCCCGGCGCCCTGTTCAGTGTGGAGCTTGTGGATGAAATGGATTGCTTTGATTTCCTGAATAACCTGGATCTTGTGGTCTGCACCAGCAACCTTGGCGATACTCGCTCACTGGGGATTCCAGTTGCCCATTCCATTTATTATGAAATGGGTGCGGAACGCAGGGCGTCCATGGGCATAGATGATTCCCTGGTCAGGTTTTCCATTGGGATAGAAGATACAGACGATTTACTGGCAGATTTTGAGCAAGCACTCTCGGCTTAGGCCGTTAGAGGATTATCTTTTCAAGTTGTCTGGTTTCAGTAAACTAGCTGGTTCCTGTCCAGGTGTGTTGATAATGAAAACAACTTTCAAGGAACCAGCCCCCTCGATGTCTAAATCTAGACGAGAACTAGCGTTTTTTCAGAAAGGGAAAGGGCGTGAGTGATGACTGAAGCCTTAATGACTACGGATTTACCTTTGCCTAACAAACGCACGGGTAAGGTCCGTGATCTGTATGACTTAACCCTGCCCAATGGCGATGATGGCATATTGATCGTTGCCACTGACCGCGTGAGCGTTTTTGATGTGGTGTTGGAAAACGGCATCCCGGACAAGGGCGTCATGTTGACGAAGATATCCAAATTCTGGTTTGAATTCTTTGATGGAAAATTCAGGCATCACCTCGTATCGACTGATCCGGGCGACATTACGGGTCTGGATGCAGATCAAAAGGCAAGTCTTAGTGGCAGGATAATGATCTGCCGAAGGAGCAGTGTTGTACCCATCGAATGTATTGTCCGTGGTTATCTGACCGGCAGTGGCTACAAGGACTATCAGAAGACCGGCAGTGTCTGCGGCATAGAATTACCCTTGGGCCTGGTCAACAGCGACCGGATAGAGGAGCCGATATTCACCCCCTCAACCAAAGCGGAAGAGGGTCATGATGAAAACATCAGTTTTGAGGAGAGCTGTAACGTGGCGGGCAGGGAACTGATGGAAAAGATTCGCGATATGTCCCTGTCCATTTTTATCCAGGGTAGGGACTATGCGCTTGAAAGGGGCATTATCATTGCCGATACGAAATTCGAGTTTGGACTTGAAGGCAGCCCTGAGCGAAAAAATGGCGCAGACCTTGTCAGCGAAGAACCTGTATTGATTGATGAAGTGCTCACTCCGGACAGTTCCAGATTCTGGCCTGCCGATGAGTGGCAACCAGGCAGGGAGCAGAACAGTTTCGATAAACAATATGTTCGTAATTACACTATGGGGCTGGTAGACAAGGGCCAGTGGAACAAAGAATACCCCGGACCTGCCTTGCCGGATGATGTCATTGATAACACCTACCAACGATATGAAGAAGCCTACAATCGTCTGACCGTCTAACTAGGCGTCCTTTTGGTAGCAGACGCCAGTCCCACCTATTCCGCAATAACCGCCCGGTATCTTGGCAAGATACTGTTGGTGGTAATGTTCAGCGTAGTAAAACTCCGGTGCGGAAGAGATCTCAGTTGTGATGCTGCTGTATCCGGCACCCTGGAGGCTTTCCTCGAATGTTTCCTTGCTTGCTTTGGCGAGTTCCAGTTGTTCCTCGCCGGAAGTGTAGATGACCGAACGGTACTGCGTGCCCATATCGTTACCCTGGCGCATCCCCTGGGTTGGATCGTGGCCTTCCCAGAACAACACCAGTAAATCCTGGAAATTCACAATGTCCGGATCATAGACAACCAGCACCACTTCACTATGGCCGGTGTGACCGGAACATACCTCGTCATAGTTGGGATTGGGTGTGGAACCTCCGGCGTACCCGACTGCAGTTGTATAGACGCCTTGTGTTTCCCAGAATTGACGTTCAGCACCCCAGAAACATCCCATGCCGAATATCGCTGTTTGCAGACTTTCGGGGAAAGGCGGTTCAAGCGGCGCACCGTTGACAAAATGGCTTTCCGGGACGGGCATCACATCGCTGCGACCTGGCAGCGCGCTGGCAGCTGTTGGCATTCCTTGATTGGGCAGACCCATGCCTTACATCCTTTGCTGTATAACGACACATTATAGACGCTTTGGGCCTTAGCCTGCATACGCTTGTTATACTCCTGGCACTTTAACAAGTCAGGTCGGTTATGAGTGATTTTGATCTCGTCCTTGATAGACGGGGGTCGAACAGTGCCAAATGGGACAGGTATGCAGGAACTGACATCTTGCCGATGTGGGT
>JAPUGI010000122.1 GCA_027292925.1 Gammaproteobacteria bacterium | reverse complement strand
CAAACTCCATTACATTTCGTGTCCGTTGTTGAGCAGTAAGCGGCGTTAATCTTCCAGAAATCAGTAGTCTCTCTTTCATGGATTTTGGGAGTCACACCGCCCAGCAGATCGAACCTCGGTAGGGGCGGGGGGGTCTTGGCTTATCTCTTGACCTGGATGACAAAGGCTTCGCCATCCGCATTGGTGAGTGACTGTGCGGGTCGCCCTTTCCAGCCTATCGCCTAACTCTTTAAGCGCCTGCATATTACCGTCCAGTGCCATGTCCAGGAGCTTTGTTGCAAGCTTGTCCATATCCTTGCGTTGGACAATCGCCTTTCGGCACCATTCATGGCAATCCTTACATTACAAATCCATTCTTTTCATATTAGAAACCAGTATGAACATCATAACTCACTCGCACCCGTCAAATACCCTTCTGCTTGTCTTCTGTTCTCAAATTAACGCACAATACTCGACGTATTTGATCCAAGGATTCAGCGATGCGATTTAGCTTCTGGCCAATGCCGTCCCAGTCATACGAAACCATGAAATCATTAGCGGTGCATGTGGAGGAAACCGGGTGGGACGGGATATGGCTCGCCGATCACTTCATGCCCAATAGTGACGACACCAGCACACCCATACCAGAGGCATGGACAACCCTGGCAGCACTATCCGCCGTGATCCCTAGAATAAGAATGGGTACGCTGGTTACGGGAAACACCTATCGTCATCCTGCGGTTTTGGCAAAGATGGCGGCGACGGTTGATCACATCTCCAATGGCCGGGTCGTCCTTGGGCTTGGTTCCGGATGGCAAGAAAATGAGCATGCAAAATATGGTATTCCTTTTTATACGGTGAGCAGCCGCTTGAAACGACTGGAAGAAGCTTGCCAGGTAATCAAGGCGTTGTTTTCTGAAGAATCAGCAAAGTTTAGCGGAGAGTTTTACCAACTGGAGGATGCTCCTCTTGTTCCTAAACCAATACAAGAAAACCTGCCTCTGTTAATTGGTGGTGGTGGTGAAAAGGTAACCTTAAGAATAACGGCCAAATATGCCGACGAGTGGAACGTCTGGGGAACCGTTGACACACTCATCCACAAGATGAAGATACTCGATGCGCATTGTGATGACCTCGGCAGGAATCCCGCCAGGATCCAACGCTCTGCTGTTGCGTTGATGTTTCTAACCGATGATGGAAAATTTGCGAAAAAGATGAATGCCAATAATGAAGGAAGCGGGATGCCTACCATTGCCGGAAATGTCAACCAGGTGCAGGATATTATTGGCGCTTATAATGTGGCAGGCGTCGACGAACTCATCGTTCCGGACTGGACCATGGGAGCAGACAAACTGGAGATTCTGGACAAACTAATCAATGAGGTGGCACCAGCCGCGAAGTAGCCACTGGTGCACATCCTTTAGGCGGCTTCCAATTCGTCCGCCATTAGTGTCTACACAAGCCTTTATATTAAAAGAGGGAGCCCTCACGCACACCACTTCAACCCGATGGTACGGGGGGATGGTACTACTCTCTTGTGTGACCAATGGTCGCATGAGGTAGTTTACCTGCGTACCTCGATGACAAAGGCTTCGCTGTCGGCATTGGTGTGTGACTGCGCTGGCCTTCCTTCCAGCCTATCACCGGGAGTCACTGGCTATCATCAAAAGTTCCCGACATAGGGGGGGTGCCTTTGGGTATGGCAAGGCAGGATATGCATGCTTTTTATGGAGTGCGCATTACGACCTTACCTTTTAACATGGATGACAAACGGTTGCCCTGTATCGTTGGATATTGACTGCGGTGTCTTGCCCTCGCGCGATCCGTTCGCAGTGATCAGGAACAGCAGTTATCATACGGTCGAACTAACAGACGCGAAAAAGAGATCAATGGGGATTCTAAAACGTACACTACAGGGATTTCTGGTCATCATTGTATTGCTGGTCATCACAGTAACCGTTCAATGGTTCAGAACCGAGAAAGCAAATTTACCTGCCGAGACAGAGACTGCAAAACGACTCACCCCCGGACCTTATGAGCCTGCACTAGTAAATTATCGTTTTGTCGATACATCCCGCCCGACGATGCAGAACGGTGAATACGCTGGTGCGGATGATCGAACTCTCGACACAATTTTGTGGTATCCAGTGGGTGCAACAGGTGAATTGCCACTGACGGTGTATAGCCATGGTTTTATCGGTAACAAAGATGGTGGCAACTTTATGGCCAGATACCTTGCGAGCCACGGTTATGTAGTCGTCTCCGCAAACTTCCCGATTTCTAACACCACGGCACCCGGCGGACCGAATTTTGAAGATGTTGTAAATCAACCGGGTGACGTTTCTTTTCTAATTGATCAGATCCTGGCACTCGAAGACAAACCGTTCGAGGGGACAATTGATGAATCCAGGATCGGTCTGTTCGGGCTTTCATTGGGCGGGCTCACCACGACACTTGCCGCGTTCCATCCGGACTGGGTCGACACACGAACCAAGGCGGCAATCTCCATTGCTGGCCCGGCGAACATATTCAGTGAGAAATTCTTCGATCACTACGATGTGCCGTTTTTGATGATAGGTGGCACGGAAGATTCGATTGTCGATTACAACGCAAACGCGTCGCCAATCCCTGAGCGAATCACCAACGGTGGTTTATTGACATTAATTGGCGGAACCCATCTTGGGTTCGATGAATTTGCCATGACTGGTTTTCGTCTTCTCGGCAACATGGATCAATTGGTTTGTTCTGTAATCGAGTTACAGGCAGATGACACGCAGGGCGGTAATCCCTTTCCAGAATTGCTGGGTACAGAAGCACAAGGCATTCTCCAGTTAGATGAACTCCCCATGTGCCAGGTGGATGGTGAAGCGATGCGGTATGCCGATCAGCATGCACTCACCAAAATCGCTGTCCACGCGTTTTTTGAAAGTCATTTTGCTGATAGCTCAGAATCCCGAATGGCACATCAAAAGTATCTCACTGAAACACTACCTGCCGAGATATCGGCTGTTACTTATCAGGCAGCGCTGAGATAGCGTGGCAACAGTAGGCACTAAGTAATGGTCAGCTAACGATAAGGAGGTCCTGAGAGGATCAACATGAAAAACGCAGACACCATGCCCGGTACAGAAATCTTCTCAGCGATTCGACCCAACTATTAGCACATAACATGCAGTTGAAGTCGCTCACTTCATTCGATATTACGTAGCAACCTGTCATTTCAACAAGCGCCGCTTAGGGCACACAACGGACTCTTTATCACCACAAACTCCATCAGATTTGATGTCCGTTGTTGAGCGGTCACCGGCGCTAATCCTTCCAGAAATCCTTAAACCGGGCTGGCGATAGTTCCGTGTATCTGACTGTATGCTGGATATTCTTGTGACCCATATAGTGCTGGATCGCCCTGGTATCCTGGACGGGAAACTTGTTCGGTTTCTTCTTCAATCTTGCTATCTTCCAGTGAAATATTGACTCGACATTCGTGCAGATATTTGCTTTACGACCTACAACAGTGATCTCAACTCTACGGTGTTGCCTTCAGGATCCTTGATATAGACAGATCGACCTTGTCCTTGTGCACCATATCGGTCAGCGAATTCACCAACTTCAATCCCATTCGCCTGCAGATGATGGCGCAGGTCTTCTTCTGTAATGGGTTTGAGTTGTAGGCAGAAGTGATCCACATTATTTTCAGTTTCTGTGGGTGCACCACCGCCCATCCGTCCCAGTTGGCTATCGACTGTAACCAAATCTATCAGAGCACTACCAGCACGTAATTGTGTCAGTCCCAATTTGGGGGATGTTTCCCTTTCAACTTTACAGCCCAAGACACCGCTGTAGAAATTCAGCATTGCCTGTAGATTGTTTGTTCGTAACACGATGTGGTCGATACCGGCGACTTCTAACATATTCTTCCTCCTTAGCTTTACCAAATCCGTCTACTGGTTTCGGCGTCTTGGATGAGGCGTACCAGTTTACGACCCAGTTGCTGATTTGATCACCATTCTGTACCGATTCAGACTGTATTCAAGAAAATGCATATCGTGACCTGGTTGCCGGTACGCCTCGGTGGCGACAGCCTGTTGGATCTGGTTAAGTTTTAACTGCCTCAGCACGACCTAGTTCGACGAGAATATCATTGTGACGATCTCGTGAAATGTTATAACTGCTAATGATCCAAACGGCGATTGCAGGCAGCAAAGCGAATTTTTTATTTTTTTTTTGAAAGATTTCTCGCTAGAGTGCAGTCGCGTACTCATAGCAAGTAGAGGTACCCTTGGCATTAATCAGAGGGGGCTTTATGGCTTCGGGTTATCCCTTTACGCTGCCTGGGAATGGGACTCTATTACCTTGGCTGAGTCTGTGTAATTCCTGTGTAATCATGCCCAGATAAATGGGGATAAAGGTAGACCCTCAGACTAAAGGACTTTTCTCAAAAAGCGTCTTGAGCCCTTGAAAACAGATGAACTTAGAACTATTCAGAATTGCACCGAATGGTGGACTCAAGCACTGAAAATCCTCGTGTCGGTGGTTCGATTCCACCTCTGGCCAC